>NZ_CAWPAV010000101.1:0-18204 GCF_963885725.1 Proteus sp. G4380 | reverse complement strand
TCAAAGAATAGTTTATGTTTCTACTTTATTTAATTAATATTTTTTGTTAGGCATAAACTTATTAATATTATTAGTTGCCATACATTTTGCTATTTGGCTACGATTTATCTATATCACGCGATTATATCTCGATGACAGGTATTAACATTGGTATGTAACCGACTTACATTTATTTCATTATCCTGTTAGTATAAGTTATCCTATTATTCAATCTATAAATGGTTATAGTCACATGAAATTTGTCTCATTCAATATTAATGGATTACGTGCTCGCCCTCATCAGCTCGAAGCCATTGTAGAAAAACACCAACCCGATGTTATTGGACTGCAAGAAACAAAAGTTCATGATGATATGTTTCCATTAGAAACTGTCAGTGCCTTGGGCTACCACGTTTTTTATCATGGACAGAAAGGCCATTATGGTGTGGCTTTGTTAACTAAGGCGAAACCTGTCGCGGTACGTAAAGGATTCCCTGGTGATGGTGAAGAAGCTCAGCGTCGTATGATCATGGCGGACATTGAAACCCCCGCTGGATTATTAACGGTAATGAATGGTTATTTTCCTCAAGGTGAAAGTCGTGATCATGAGACAAAATTCCCTGCTAAAGCAAAATTCTATGCTGATCTACAGCAGTATCTGACCACCAGCTTAACGCCTTCCTCTCCCGTACTGATTATGGGGGATTTAAATATTAGTCCAACCGATAAAGATATCGGTATCGGCGAAAATAATATGAAACGTTGGCTAAAAATGGGTAAATGTTCATTTTTACCGGAAGAGCGAGAGTGGTTAGCAACGCTTATGGGTTGGGGATTAACCGATACTTATCGCGCCCAACATCCTGAAGTCGAAGACCAATTTTCTTGGTTTGATTATCGCTCAAAAGGCTTTGATGATAACCGAGGCTTACGTATCGATTTACTGCTAGCAAGTCGTTGCTTAGCAGATAATTGTATTTCAACCGGCATTGACTACGATATTCGTGCGATGGAAAAACCTTCCGATCACGCACCTGTTTGGGCCGAGTTTAAGCTTTAATTCCCTCTCTCCCCCCTTATTGATAAACCCCACTTCAAATAGATTAAAAGTGGGGTTTATTTATATATTAGTTAGCGTCTTACACAATCAACTAAGCATCACTCTTTATATTGCGATTCGTAGATTGAGACTGCGCTGAACGACTTTTCCCTTGTGCACTTTTTTTCATCGCACCTTTACGTTTTTTATTCTGCGCAGGCGCAGGCAGGTTTCTAAACGCTTGAATATTAGGACGACGTTTAGCTTGAGTAATTAATTCAAATAGTGTGTTACTTAATGGCATCATAAAATCTTGATACTTAAATTGCTTCTCACTAATTTGCGTTAATATTGATTCCCAATGAGCGGTCATATCGGGTAATGTCGCCATATCTGGCAAAACATGAATTAATGCTCTTCCCGCTGGTGTCGAGTTGATAGCTCGCCCTTTCTTTTGCAGAAAGCCGCGTTTAAACAGTAATTCAATAATACCGGCCCTAGTCGCTTCAGTACCTAGCCCATCCGTCGCTCTTAGGATTTTCTTTAGCTCTTTGTCTTGCACAAAACGTGCAATACCGGTCATAGCCGAAAGTAGCGTAGCATCTGTAAAAGGTCTTGGTGGTTGGGTCTGCTTGGCAACAATTTCGCCTTTTTCACAAAGTAACTCATCACCTTTAGCCACAATAGGTAAGGCGCTACCATCATTTTCCGCATCTTGCTCTTTACTACCTAATAAGGTACGCCAGCCGGCTTGTGCTAAAAATCGTGCCTTAGCAATAAACTTTCCATTCTCAATATCGAGTTCAATCACACATTTGCGGTACACCGCATCTGGCATAAATTGCATTAGATATTGTCGGGCGATCAAATAGTAAATATTCTTTTCATTTTCACTTAATGAAATATTACCTGTTTTCGCAGTAGGAATAATGGCATGGTGCGCATCTACTTTCTTGTCATCCCAGCAACGGTTCTTTTTATCAATATCTAATGTTTCTTGTGGTAAAAGACTATTATCATGCACACTAATGGCATTCATCACCGCATGACGCCCAGCAAAGTGTTCATCAGGGAGATAGCGACTATCGGAGCGTGGATAAGTAATAAGTTTATGCGTTTCATATAAGCGTTGACATGTGTCTAACACTTGTTGAGCGCTTAAACCAAAGCGTTTCGCCGCTTCAATTTGTAAAGCAGATAATGAAAAAGGCAAAGGTGCTATTTCAGACTCTTGTTTATCTTGATAATCGGTAACATTAGCAGGCTTGCCAGCTATTCTATCAACAACATGCTCTGCTAATTTGCGATGTAATAAACGCCCTTCTTCATCTTGCCAAGGCTCGCAGTGTTCACTCGGCTGCCAAATAGCGGTAAATCGCTCATCTGCAGGAGTAACGATATGCGCTTTGACTTCAAAAAAATCTTTCGGTACAAAGTTTTCAATTTCTTCATCACGGCGTACGACTAAACCTAGCACCGGGGTTTGTACTCGCCCAACAGAGAGTACGCCTTGGTAACCATTGCGCTGTCCTAATAACGTGTAAGCGCGTGTCATGTTAATGCCATATAGCCAATCCGCCCTCGCTCTTGCTAAGGCAGAAACACATAATGGAATAAATTCATGATTGTAGCGGAGCTTATCAATTGCTCGAGATACCGCGGCGGGGTTTAAATCGTTAATCAGGCAGCGGCGTGCCTGTTTCCTTTGAGCATCACTAATATTAAGGTAATTAAGTACTTCATCTACTAACAGTTGCCCTTCGCGATCGGGGTCTCCTGCGTGGATCACTTCATCGGCTTGTTTTAGTAATGTGTTGATCGTATCTAGCTGTTTTTTCACATCAGCGCGCGGTTTGAGTTGCCATTTATTCGGAATAATGGGCAAATCATCTAACGACCAACGCGCATAGCGCGGATCATATGCATCCGGCTCAGCCTGCTCAAGTAAATGACCAACACACCACGTCACATACTGGTTATCACCACAAACAATAAAACCATCACCACGTTTATGCGGTTTTGGTAATACATCAGCAATAGCTCGAGCAAGGCTGGGTTTTTCTGCAATAAATAATCTCATTACGTTAGTTTGTCACTTCAATTAACGCTCTTCCTGCTTTCGGCTCTGTTAATTCACCGATCGAGGTCAAATCAATATTAAAGCGTTTAGCAACTTCTTTTACTTGCTCAACGGCTTCTGGCTGTACTGCCAGTAATAAGCCACCTGAAGTTTGTGGATCACATAATAATTTACGTTGCATTTCGCTGATATTACCAATCAAATGGCCATAACTTTCAAAATTACGTCCAGTACCGCCCGGTACACATCCTTGCTCTATATACGCTTCTACTTCAGGTAATCGTGGTACTTGTGAAAAGTGAATAGTGGCTTGTAATCCAGAGCCTTCACAAATCTCGCTAAGGTGACCTAATAGACCAAAACCTGTCACATCGGTCATTGCCGTGACCCCTTCAATATCAGAAAAATCAGTACCCGCTTTATTCATACGGCACATAATTTCAGTAGCTAGGCCCTGATGCTCAGGTTTTAATAAGCCTTTTTTCTCTGCGGTAGTTAATACCCCAATACCTAAAGGTTTAGTTAAAAAAAGTTGGCATCCTGCTTTAGCAGCACTGTTTTTCTTAATTTTACTCACCGGTACAACGCCCGTTACCGCTAAACCAAAAATAGGTTCAGGAGCATCAATCGAATGCCCACCAGCAAGGGAAATCCCCGCTTCTTGACAGGCGGCTCGCCCACCTTCGATAACTTCACGAGCAATTTCAGGCGCAAGTTTATCAATTGGCCAACCTAAAATTGCTATTGCCATAATAGGTTTACCCCCCATAGCGAAAATATCACTAATCGCATTAGTCGCCGCAATACGCCCAAAGTCATAGGGGTTATCAACAATTGGCATAAAAAAATCAGTGGTACTGATAATTCCAGTGCCATTACCTAAATCATAAACAGCGGCATCATCTTTCGTTTCATTACCAACCAATAAATGGGGATCGTGAAACTTAGCCTGTTCACTATGTAAAATCGTTTCCAAAACTTTTGGTGAAATTTTGCAGCCACATCCGGCACCATGACTGTATTGTGTTAAACGAATTGCTTCAGACATAACATGTCATCCTTTTAAAAATAAGTCACAAAATCAGTTAAATCAGCAGGAGAAACCGTTGTAGGTGCTTTCAATGCGGGAGTACCAAGATATAAGAAACCAACAATATGGTCGTGCTCTCCACAACCTAATCCCGCTCTTACCACTGGATCATGAGTCCAAGAGCCTGAACGCCAAATACCACTATAACCTTGTGCCACTGCAGCCATTTGCATCGCCTGAACACAACAGCCTGCCGCAACAATTTGCTCCCATTCAGGAACTTTAGGATGCGCTTTAACTTTGGCAATCACGGTAATAATTAAAGGTGCACGAAAAGGTGCGTTTTTTGCTTTTTCTTCTACCTCAGCACCTAGTTGACTCACCACCGCCGCTTTATGTAATAATTGACTAAAACGCTCAATACCATCCTCTTTCATCACGACAAAGTGCCAAGGTTTAAGGGCGCCATGATCGGGGGCTCTCATACCTGCTTGTAAAATAGCTTCAAGCTGTTGGTTATTTGGGGCTGGAGTAGTCAGTCGAGACGCTGAACGTCGATTTAAAAGCAGTGTTAATGCATCCATTTTTGTATTCTCCTGTCAGTATTATTGTAGCAAAATCCCTTAAGAGCAGGGATAGACAGTTGTTATCAATTCGCAGTATAACAAAATGTTATATTACCACCACCGAGAAATTTAAGCGGATATTTTTAGCTAAAATAGGATTGTACTTAAGCCAATATTGAGCGTTTGTTCAAAATATGAATGTTTTAGCTTTTAGGTGTAATACACTGCCCAAGCGCAATAAAATACGTGACAGACTTTCGCTAGTCGCTATATTAGAATGGTGTTTAAATATTTGCAGTCTAAGTAGTCAATCGAGTTTTGTTATTAAAGGATCGAAGTGAGATGTAGGGAATATTAGCGTTTTTTATTCTAAAAATAGCCGTGACCTTTGCTGTCTATTGTTCACCTGCAAGGCATACTCTCATGTAAATAAGGTATGTTGTGGCTATACAGCTAATTTCTTGAGTCGCTCAATATTGAAATAAATACTTTAATAATAGAAACTTAAACCTTTACCATCAATTCTAGCATAACTGTTTAGGATTAATTTTTAGCTTTACATGATGTGGAGATAATATGAGTAAAATTATGGAGTTAATCGGCACTATTTTTCGATTTAGTTGGCAGGCGATTAACTTTATCAGGAAACTAATCTTAAACGTTATTTTCTTCTTTCTACTTTTTATGGGTGTAGGACTCTATTTCATCGTCCAAGAAACGCAAAAACCTACCGATTACCAAGGTGCATTACTGGTTGATTTAAAAGGCGTTATTGTTGACCAAACAGCTAACCAAAATCCTTTAGGGCAAATGAGCCGAGAGCTTTTGGGTGTTTCGGGTAGCCAGTTACAAGAAAATTCGTTATTCGAAGTCGTTGATACCTTACGCAAAGCAGCGACTGACCCCAAAATTAAAGGAATGGTACTAAAACTTGACGAATTTGCTGGGGCAGACCAACCTTCACTCAATTATGTTGGTAAAGCGCTGACTGAATTTAAAAAAACAGGCAAACCTATCTATGCGATTAGTGGTTATTATAGCCAACCGCAATATTACTTAGCCTCTTATGCAGATAAAATTTATTTAGCATCACAAGGTGCTGTGGGTATTTATGGTTTAGGTTTTAGTAATCTCTATTACAAATCGCTATTAGAAAAACTTAAAGTTAATACCCATATATTCCGTGTAGGAACCTATAAATCAGCTGTTGAACCGCTGATGCGCGATAATATGTCTGATGAAGCTCGAGCCGCATCGAATCGATTAGTTTCCGTACTCTGGTCTAATTATTTAACGCAAGTTGCAGAAAATCGTAGTATTACCAAGGAAGATGTTTTCCCTGGTGCAAAAGAGATGATTGTCGAGTTGCGTAAAGCCGATGGCGATAATGCTACTTATGCACTTAATCGCAAACTGGTCGATACTGTTAGCTCTTATGCCCAATTTGAAGCGGATATGATAGAGACCTTTCAATGGGATCATGAAGCTAAGCAGTTTAATAATATCAGTATTTATGATTATGCCGATAACCTCACCGCATTCGCCCCAGAAAACGAAGACGGCAATATTGCGGTTGTGGTCGTTCAAGGCGCAATTATTGATGGTGAAAGCATTCCTGGCTCTGCAGGTGGTTCAACTATTGCTAATCAAATCCGTCAAGCGCGTTTAAATCCTAATATTAGAGCATTAGTATTACGAGTTAATAGCCCCGGTGGTAGTGTATCTGCATCTGAGCAGATCCGCAGTGAAATAGCCGCCTTTAAACAAGAGAAAAAACATGTCGTGGTTTCAATGGGCGGAATGGCTGCATCAGGGGGATATTGGATCTCTACACCTGCGAGTAAAATTATCGCTAGCCCTTCAACATTAACAGGCTCTATTGGTATATTTGGTGTCATCAATACCTTTGAAAATAGCTTAGAATCAATAGGTGTGCATAGTGATGGCGTGAGTACATCGCCTCTTGCAGGACTTTCGGTAACCAATAAATTACCAGAAGATTTTTCAGAGCTATTCCAACTTAATATTGAAAGTGGCTATAAAACATTCCTGAAATTAGTAGCTGAATCACGTAATAAAACACCGGCACAAGTTGATCGTATTGCGCAAGGTCGTGTTTGGGTTGGTGTTGATGCTAAACAAGTAGGATTAGTTGATGAATTTGGTGATTTCGATGATGCTATTAATGCAGCAGCAACCATGGCAAAAATCAAACAACCAGTCATTGATTGGATGAAACCGGAATTAAGCTTATCAGAGCAAATATTAATGAGCTTATCGGCCAATGCAAAAGCCATTATTCCTGATCCATTACAAGCCTATTTACCTGCACTGGTATTTAAAGAAGTTAAAACACAAACTGAGTTTTATCGTAATATGAACGATCCGCAAAACCGCTATGCGTATTGTTTATCTTGTGGTGATATTCAATAAATAAGTGTGCTCCCGCTCAATATGAGCGGGATTATCTTAGCCTTTGATTATTTTTTAGTTATTTTGCTAAATGGTGTAAATAATGATTTAAAACATCAATTGCTGTATTTCAATTGTGCTTTTTGTCTCCCCTTTCTTTTTTTATTCTGCAAACCCCCTATAATCAACTCTTTCTTATCGCTTAATTCATAAGAGTGTTAGGTCTGATGCAAAAAAAATCCATTTACGTTGTGTATACTGGTGGAACTATCGGTATGCAACATTCTGATCACGGCTATATACCTGTATCAGGACATTTACAACGCCAATTAGCTAAGATGCCCGAATTCCATCGTGAAGAGATGCCCAATTTCACAATCAAAGAGCACCTTCCTTTAATTGATTCATCAAATATTACCCCTGAAGATTGGCAATCTATCGCTGATGATATTAGCGAGAATTATTGCCACTATGATGGTTTTGTCATCTTGCATGGTACCGATACCATGGCATTTACCGCTTCTGCACTTTCCTTTATGTTTGAGGGGCTGGCAAAACCGGTTATCGTCACCGGCTCTCAAATTCCATTAGAAGCTTTACGCTCCGATGGACAAACTAACCTATTAAATGCTCTCTATATTGCTGCACATCATCCGATTAATGAAGTTGCACTGTTTTTCAACAATACTCTGTATCGTGGTAATCGTGCGATAAAAGCACATGCAGATGGCTTCAATGCTTTTGCTTCTCCTAATAGTGCACCTTTATTAGAAGCAGGCATTAATATTAAAACGTTTAAAATAAACCCATTACCTAAGCCAAAAGGTGAGTTTATTGCTCATCATATTACCCCTCAACCAATTGGTGTGGTGACAATATATCCGGGACTTTCTGATGAGGTGGTGAAAAATATCTTAATGCAACCCGTTAAGGCACTTATTTTGCGCTCTTATGGTGTGGGTAATGCCCCTTCTCATCCTGCCTTGTTATCAACGCTACGCGAAGCAACTGAGCGCGGTGTTGTCGTAGTTAACCTAACACAATGTATTTCTGGTCGTGTCAATATGGGGGGCTATGCAACAGGACAAGCACTCGCCGATGTTGGGGTGATCAGTGGTTATGATATGACTTTTGAAGCAGCGTTAACTAAACTCCACTATCTACTTAGTCAGCAATATAGCTATACTGAGATCTGCCGTTTAATGCAACAAAATCTCCGTGGTGAAATGACATTAAACGATGACGACTAGGTCTAATCAAAGGTAACTCCTGTGAAAAATTCAGCGTTATTATTAGTTGATCTACAAAATGATTTCTGTACCGGTGGCGCATTGGCTGTTAAGGAAAGTGATACCGTCATAGATACGGCAAATCGGCTTATTGATTATTTTCAACGCCATCAGCGTCCTATTATTGCGAGTAAAGATTGGCATCCCGCAGATCATCTCAGCTTTGCAAAAAATTCAGGTACTGTTGTTGGCGAAATTGGCCAATTAAATGGCCGCCCACAAGTTTGGTGGCCAGTGCATTGTGTACAAAATAGTCATGGCGCTGATTTTCATCCCTTATTAAGGGATGATTTAATTAGTCATATTATTTATAAAGGCCAAAATCGACTTATCGATAGTTATAGTGCTTTTTTTGATAATGACCATGAATATCAAACAGGATTACATACTCTTTTACAAAGCATGCAGATCGAGCATCTCACCATTTTAGGGATAGCAACTGATTATTGCGTTAAATTTACCGTGTTAGATGCATTACAATTGGGTTATCAAGTATCAGTGGTTATGGATGGTTGTCGAGGTGTCAATATTCAACCAGATGATAGCCAACTCGCATTTAATCAAATGCAACAACATGGGGCAGTTTTAGTTGATTCAGTAACAGTGCTTAAAAGTGACAAATAATATAAACAACATGATTAGCAATTATCATTCTCTACTTGTATGAATAGTAGAACTAAAAAGTGGTGATTTATCAAAATAATAAACCAATAAATCACCACCGTTACGCTAACTTTCATTATTTAAATTTAAAAACGTCTTAATCGTCATCCATTGGTGTTAATGTGGCTAAACGTTCAGCTTGAAATTGCGCTTTTAGCTCTTGTTTGCTTTTCATCGTAATTTGTCCGTTTGTGCCAACCGTCATATGTTCCGGATTATGGTTATTCTGTGCTTGCCATAAGAGAACAATTTGCATGCAATGCTCTTTTTGCTCTGCCGTGAGTGCAACGCCGTCTGGCCATTTACCTAGCTCAACTGCGGTAGAAAGACGTTGATAAATCTCAGGTGTGACCATTGAAATTAAATCATTAACTTCCATTGATTGCTCCATATATCAAATTACCACGCAAAAGCTGAATCGTTTTTTTATTTGTTAATTTATTGTTAATAGTGACTGTTTAGCCCTTTTGCACTTCACCTGTTTCTGTATTGCTAAATGCCAAAGAGGCAGAATTAACACAATAACGTTGTCCTGTCGGTGCTGGGCCATCATTAAATACATGCCCTAAATGCGCTCCACATTGATGACAGCGGATCTCTGTTCTTTTCATATTATGCGAAAAATCATCAAGATAAAGAATTGCATCATCACTTACAGGTTGATAAAAACTTGGCCAACCACATCCTGCATCAAATTTAGTTTCCGAATAAAACAAAGGTGCAGAACAACATAAGCAATGATAAATACCTGTTTCTCTATTATGTAATAATTTACCACTAAACGGTGGTTCAGTACCCCGCTGTTGCGTCACATAATGCTGCATTTCATTGAGGTTTGATAAATCAATGTGATTGTTATCACTTGAAATATGCACTTTTTTTTCATTATTGCTCATAAACACCTCACACTGACAAAAATGTTTTTTAAAACAACAGCAAATAATAACAAAGATTTAACAACAAATCTGGAAAATATAGTCTAAAATCAATGAGAGTAATCTTTAGTTTTTGAAATGTGATACATTTCACATAACGGAGCAAAGGTAACTTCATTTATCGGCAATGATCCCGATAATACACAGCGTAATATTTATCTAAAACGACCAATCCTTAAGCAAAAAGTGTTTTTTTAATTGATTTTTTGCAATTATTGACACGATTCCGCTTGACGACTGGCGCGGTTTTGGTAACTTTAGAAGCAACTTTTTAATTCACTAATAAAGCTGGTGGAATACATATGACTATCAAAGTAGGTATTAATGGTTTTGGTCGTATCGGCCGCATCGTTTTCCGTGCTGCACAAGAACGTTCAGATATCGAAATCGTAGGTATTAACGATCTGTTAGACGCAGAATACATGGCATACATGCTGAAATACGATTCAACTCATGGTCGTTTCAACGGTACTGTTGAAGTAAAAGATGGCCACCTCGTTGTTAATGGTAAAACCATCCGCGTAACATCAGAAAGAGATCCAGCAAACCTGAAATGGAACGAAATTGGTGTTGATGTTGTTGCTGAAGCAACTGGTCTGTTCTTAACTGACGAAACTGCACGTAAACACATCCAAGCTGGTGCGAAAAAAGTTGTTCTGACTGGTCCTTCAAAAGACAGCACACCTATGTTCGTTATGGGTGTAAACCACAAATCATATGCAGGTCAAGATATCGTTTCTAACGCATCTTGTACAACTAACTGCTTAGCGCCTTTAGCAAAAGTTATCAACGACAAATTCGGTATCGTTGAAGGTCTGATGACAACTGTTCACGCAACAACTGCAACTCAACGTACTGTTGATGGTCCTTCAATGAAAGACTGGCGTGGTGGTCGTGGTGCTTCTCAAAACATCATCCCTTCATCAACTGGTGCTGCTAAAGCAGTAGGTAAAGTTATTCCTGAACTGAACGGCAAACTGACTGGTATGTCTTTCCGTGTTCCTACTCCTAACGTTTCTGTTGTTGACTTAACTGCACGTCTGGAAAAACCAGCAACTTATGCTCAAATCTGTGAAGCAATCAAAGAAGCTGCCGAAGGCGAACTGAAAGGCGTTCTGGGTTACACTGAAGATGCAGTTGTTTCAACTGACTTCAACGGTGAAGTATTAACTTCAGTATTCGATGCTAAAGCAGGTATCGCGCTGAATGACAACTTTGTTAAATTAGTTTCTTGGTACGATAACGAAGTTGGTTATTCAAACAAAGTTCTAGATCTGATTTCTCATATCTCTAAATAATTAGAGTTTAGAAAGCCAAGATTGATTTTAGAGCCACCCTTTCGGTGGCTCTTTTATTTTTTTACTCGGCAGTTTATTGTATTCAAATAGTCCGCGACATAAGGTTATAAAATAATGAATGAGAAAATTTTTTCTTTGCCGGTTATTGAACAAATATCACCTTACTTAAGTCGACGCCAATTAGGTGAACTCCCTATTCTGGTGATCTCTCACCCCAAAGTACGTGCGGCTATTAGTCTTCAAGGTGCCCATCTTATCGCATGGCAACCCGCACAAACGCACCCCGTTTTGTGGCTCAGTGAAGATGCCTTATTTACTCCCGGTGTTGCTATTCGTGGTGGTATCCCTATTTGTTGGCCTTGGTTTGCCTCAGCGGGAACCCCAAGCCATGGATTTGCACGTATCTTACCTTGGGAATTTAGTGCTCATTCTGAACAAGAAGACGGAGTGCTTATCACCATGACACTCAAAGAAAGTGCACAAACTCAAAAGTATTGGCCTCATGAATTTACTGTTATTGCTCGATTTAAATTAGGTGATACCTGTGAAATTGAATTAGAGTCATACGGTGACTATGAAGCCACTGCGGCGCTACACTCCTATTTTAATGTCAGTGATATCGATAAAGTTTCCATTACAGGCCTTGGTGGTCACTATATTGACACAGTGGCGGATAAAGAAGTTTATACCGACGAAACAGCCCTACGCTTTAACGGCCGTACTGACAGACTTTATACTGAACCTGAAGATTTTAATCTTATTCATGATGATGGTTGGGATCGTACTATTGAGGTTCACCATTATCATCACAGTGATGTCGTTTGTTGGAATCCGGGTGCAGAACTCGCCAGTTCAATGAAAGATATGAGTTCAGGTGGTTACCGTAAAATGGCATGTGTTGAAACAGCTCGTATTCATCGTCCACTTAAGCCGGATAATGTTCATCCTGGACGTTTATCTGCTGTGATACGCGTGCGCAAAAATATTGCTGAAAAATAGTTTGCCACTCTACTTTGTCGAACGAAAAAAGCTTCGAACAAATTCGAAGCTTTTAGTTATCGAAAGCAACTTAACTTACCGTTTTACCGTTAGAAAGTATAAGTGACACCTGTCCATAAAATAGCCGTTACCGATTTATTTACCATCGGGCTATCTTTAACTTCGCTGGGTAAGCGATCCACTCGTCCCATCGCGAAGAAATCCCAGTTTTCAGCAAACTTATAGTTAGCTGAGATTTCAACATAAGGTCTCCAGCTATCATTTGGTCGATATTCAGCTAAACCACTACGCTGAGATTCTCCCTGACTAATCCCATATGCGTAACGATTCTGCTTTTTATTTTCCCAAACAGCACCAATTCCCGGTTGAAGTGACCAATTGCCTAGTTCAAAAGGATAAAGGTAAGCAGCATCAGCAATAATGCCATTACTTTTACCTAAAAGATCACCAGAAATAATCCCTCGTAAACTTCCCCATGACTCATGATGTTTATAGGTAAATCCACCCATGACGGTATCACGGCGACGATTAAGTTTTTTCATCTGCTCATCATCAGAGTCACTTGGTTTAAATGCTTGTGGGTAATAGTGAACATCGACAGACAGCTGATCTTTCGGTGAATTCCATAAATAATATCCTGCGGCTAATGTCGCAAAATAGAAATTTTCAGATTGATAATTAACCAAAGGTACAGGTAATAAATAGTCTTTAGATTTAGCACCCTTATAAGGTGTTACTTGTGATAATACAGAACCCCCTATTGACCATTCTCCCGCGAAGGCTGTCGGTGTACTCAATCCAGCGATTATGGCTAAAGAAATAACAATTTTCTTTTTACTCACGATGATTTTCCATATTGTCTTTGATAAAACAGTGACCAAAAAACGACTGTTGTTATGGTGCACTAAAAGTTAGCTAATAGATTACAATCATTTTATTTTTTACATAAAATGACTGGCAATAAGTGCTTGTCCTAATGCAATTCCACCATCACCAGATGGCAATATCATAGGGGTTAATACCTTTTTATTGTTTAATTTTTGCTTAAACAGATCCTTAAGTAAGATATTATTGAATACCCCTCCTGTTAAAACAATAGTATCAATCTGATGTTCTTGCGCAGCTTGCAGAGCAATATCACCCAAACTTTCGGCTAATAAATAGTGAAATAACCAAGCCTTCTCACTGGTATTCAATGTGATGCTTTCCCATTGTGACCAGAAAATGGACAAATCAACATGCTTATCTTTTACAGACATTAAATGTCCATATTGCTTGATGATATCAGCATACCGATCTACGTGACACTGTAACGCAGCGCTTTGTAAGTAGCATGCCGCTTCGCCTTCCCAGCTTATTTGTTTAGGTGATAATCCCAAAGAGCAAGCAACTGCGTCAAATAATCGTCCACAAGATGATGCTAGCGGTGAATTTAAACCACGAGCCACTGCCTTACTCAAAATCTGTAACTCAGTGAGCGGAATTGCTTGGGTGATAACACTACCTTGCCAATCTTTTGTAAAAGTAGCTAAATGTGCGAACCAATTTCGCCAAGGCTGTATTGAAGCTAAATTTCCTCCCGGCATAGCAACCGCAGGTAGCCCGCCAATACGTTGAGATTTTTTATAATCCACCAGCAAACACTCGCCTCCCCATAAAGAGCCATCTTGTCCATACCCTAGACCATCAAGGGCTATACCAATTACTGCGCCTTGTTGCTGTGTATGTCCATGCTCTGCTAAACAAGAGACAATATGTGCATGGTGATGGGGAACTTCTATAACAGGGATCTGTTGCTGTTCAGCTAGCTGTTTACCTATTTGATGGCTGATATAATTAGGATGAGCATCAATGGCAATCGCTTTGGGCGTAAAACGATAGATCTGTTGAAACAGCGTGAGTGATTTCAGTAATTGTTGCCTCACACTTAAATCATCTAAATCACCTAAATGCGGCCCCATAATAGCTTGGTGCTCTTTTAAGAGACAAAACACATTTTTCAGATCCCCTCCTAAAGCCAAAATTGCAGGTTGTGCATCAAAAGTGGTTGGCAATGCGATAGCATCTGGTACATAACCCCGTGAACGGCGGATCATCACACACTGATCATCTTCAATACGCACTAATGAATCGTCCGCTCTTTGTATAATCTCCCTATTATGCATTAGAAATAATTCTGCAATATCACCAAGCTGAGTTAACGCCTCTTCATTGGTTAATGCAGGAGTGTGTCCCGTGGCATTACCAGAGGTCATGACTAATGGAATTTGTGTTTCATGTGCGAGAAGATGTTGCAAAGGATTAGCTGGTAACATAACACCCACTTCTGTTAATCCAGGTGCAATCAGTTCACTTAATGAAATAGGGGCGATTTCTTTAGGAATAAGTACGATAGGTGCTGCGGTACTGGTTAATGTTTCTATCACTTTTGAGTAAAACTCGGCATTATCGTCCGGTTTTTGGAGCTGCTCAATCCCGGTTAACATCACCGCAAGTGGTTTGGCTGGACGATGTTTACGCGCTCTTAAACGCGCAACACTTTCACTATTGCGTGCGTCACAGACTAAATGAAAGCCACCAATGCCTTTTACAGCAACAATTTTTCCCGCTAATAACGCCTGACAAGCTTGCGTTAATGCCCGCTCTTTTATTGCAAGTTGTTGCCCTTGATGATCTGCCAACCAAATATGAGGTCCACAGACAGGACAGGCATTAGGTTGTGCATGAAAACGTCTATCTGCGGGATCTTGATATTCATGTTGGCAAGTCGGACAAAATGGAAACGCAGACATTGAGGTAAAAGGTCTGTCGTAAGGCATTTTTTTTATAATAGTAAAACGGGGCCCGCAATGAGTACAGTTTATAAAAGGATAGTGATAACGACGATTTTGTGGATCAAACAACTCATCAATGCAAGCCTGACAAGTCGCTGCATCAGGTACAACTTGTGTATCCATTTCTCCACCACCACTTTTTACAATAGTAAAGTCCGTGGGGAGTTGCTCCCATTGATAAGGTGTTTGTTCAATACGTTCAATGCGTGCAAGAGGAGGACATTGAGCCGTTAATGCATTAATAAAGTGTTGATTTTTCGGTGATAACGTTAAGTGGATCAATACTCCTAAGCTATCATTACTCACCTGCCCTAATAAACCAAAATGATGTGCTAATTGCCAAACAAAGGGGCGAAAGCCAACACCTTGAACCTTTCCTTTCACACGCAATGTAATGCCGTTACTCATAGGATCACCAAATCAAAATAAGTTTAAGCTTATTCTAGTTTAGTGATTATTAACAACTTTCATTTAGATCAGAAAAAGTAGAGTTTGCTACATTTATCGTCACTTCAACCGCCACTCGCGGTGCAATAGCACACAGTAATTCATAACCAATAGTGCCACAAGCCAGTGCAACTTCATCAACCGGTAATTGATTTCCCCATAACTCAACAGGGCTTCCATGTTCAACATCCGGCAAATCGGTTACATCAATAGTAAGCATATCCATTGAAATACGCCCAACTAATTGTGTTTTATGTCCTTTAACGATAACGGGTGTACCATCTGGGGCATGCCTTGGATAACCATCAGCATAACCACAAGCGACAACAGCAATTCTCATATCACGTTGTGCGGTATATCGGCTACCATAACCAATTTGTTCACCTTTTTTTACTGACTGAATAGCTAATACTTCACTGTTAAAGGTCATCACAGGTTGCAAATCAAAATCAGCAATATCTTGCCACACCCCAGAGGGGGATACACCATATAAAATAATACCGGGACGAACCCATGAATGATGGGTTTGTGGTTCAAATAAAATAGCCGCAGAATTGGCTAAACAGCGCGGTAAATCATTTACCATTGAGCTATCAATAATCTGTTTTTGTGTCGCCATATTCAGCCCTGAATCAGCATTAGCAAAATGGGACATTTGTACAATAGAGCCAATATTAGTTATGCGTTTTGCTCTTTGTATAGCTTGCTGATAGTCTTCTGGTCGGTAACCTAACCGATTCATGCCACTATTGAGTTTCAGATAAATATTGATAGGCCGCTCTAATTGCGCTTGCTCAATGGCTTCAAATTGCCAATCAGCATGCACAACCGTCGTTAATGAATAACGCTCTAATAAATACACATCATCTGGTTTGAAAAAACCTTCAAGCAAAAGAATGGGGCCTACCCATCCTTGCTCTCTTAGCATAATTGCTTTATCTAATTCAATTAAGGCAAAACCATCGGTATGACTTAATGCAGGCCAAACACAAGAAAGACCATGTCCATAAGCATCAGCTTTAACCACTGACCACACTTTACTTCCCTGCGCTTTCGATTTGATCACCGAAAGATTATGACTCAGCGCATCTAAATTTATGCTAATTTTGGCAGGTCTGGACATCGTCTCTCCTTAATTAATAAACAGCGTCAAGTTTTTGCCCTGGACGGAGCAATTTAGTATTAAATCCATCGATATAACGGAACACGGAGAGATCATCTGCAGCAATTGCCGTTTTATTACCTGATATTAAATCAGCTAACAGTTGTCCTGAGCCACATGCCATCGTCCATCCTAATGTACCATGCCCCGTATTTAGGGATAAATTACGATATGCGGTTGGCCCAACTATCGGAGTACCATCTGGCGTCATTGGCCTTAAGCCTGTCCAGAATGTCGCTTTACTGATATCACCACCACCCTCATAGAGATCTTGAACAACCATTTTGAGCGTTTCACAACGTGATTTTAAAATATTCAAATTAAAACCTACCACTTCCGCCATACCGCCCACACGAATGCGATTATCAAAGCGAGTCACCGCAATCTTATATGTTTCATCTAAAATAGTGGATGTTGGTGCTCTGCTTGCATCAATAATAGGCATGGTTAATGAATAGCCTTTTAAAGGATAAACCGGAATTGTGATTTTGTTTTTCAAAAATTCAGTCGAGTACGATCCCATGGCGACAACATAGTGATCTGCGGTTAATAAACCATCATGGCATTGCACACCGGTGACTTTATCACCATCAAAAAGTAGGTGTTTTATTTCTTTATTAAATAAGAAAGTAACCCCGGCCTCTTCAGCCATTTTAGCCAGCTTCTTAGTAAAGATTTGGCAATCACCCGTTTCATCATTAGGAAGACGTAATCCTCCGGTAAGTTTATGACTCACATGCTCTAAAGCGGGTTCTGCTGATTTTAGTTGCTCGGCTGTTAGCAGTTCATAAGCCACACCTTCTTGCTTTAATACAGCAATATCATTAGCGGCATTATCAAATTGTTTTTGATCACGAAATAGCTGTAACGTTCCCCCTTGGCGCCCTTCGTATTCAATACCGGTATCTTGGCGTAATTGACGGATACAATCACGACTATACTCAGCAATACGCACCATACGACTCTTATTCATCGCATAATGAGAAGCATCACAATTACGTAGCATTTGCCACATCCAGCGTAATTGGAACAGTGAGCCATCAGGTCGGATCGCTAAAGGTGCATGTTTTTGAAACATCCATTTTACTGCTTTTAATGGAATACCCGGGGCACCCCAAGGTGTTGCATAACCCGGAGATATTTGCCCTGCATTACCGGCACTCGTCTCTTCTGCCGCACTACTTTGCCTATCGACAACAATGACTTCATGCCCTTGTTGTACTAAGTACCACGCACTTGTTACACCAATAACGCCGCCACCTAAGATGATCACTTTCATGGCTAGACTCCAAATAATTTACATTGATATAACATAAGAATAATATTCCATACACAAAAAGCCAGCACAGAATAATCATCTAGCACCACAAAAAAGCAAATTTTAGAGTCAAATCACATTTAATTAGTAATAACAGTGTTAGTTTTGCAGAGAAATTATTAATTCTATTTAAAAATCAAATTGATAGAGCAT
>NZ_CAWPAV010000100.1:0-27547 GCF_963885725.1 Proteus sp. G4380 | reverse complement strand
TAATTATTGGTTTTGTCGCGTATCTTCCGTTCAAGTAATTCTCCTGTTTCAGGATGAAAATAACGACTGGGCCAAATTTCCGAAGGCGCTACACCTAGAAAGTCAGCAATGATTTTCTCACCTTTTGGCCAAGGGCGTGACAGTGCATTAGCCAGTGTTGAAGAGCTTAAACCAGCTTGGCGAGAGATGGCTGCCAGTGTTGTGCCTCGTTTTCTGAGTGCGGCAATAATATCGGCAGGATGCCAATCAGATTTCCTTGAAATCATTTTTAATCCTTTTTCTATAAAATTAAATGCTGTGTTAGTGGTATAAATAACAGTTTATTAGAAATGCTTAAAAGCATTAAACTGATTATTTAGAAAATAAAATAACATTATTTTTCTAAAAATATTTCTGATTTTTTTCTTAATAATTTCTTTTTTGAAGTTGATAACAATTTTAGAGAAACGTAATGAAAAAAGAGTGGTATACGGCAATGGAATTGACGGGTATAGGTGGATTACCTAAATCACCACAAGGTGTAAATGCAAAAGCTAAACGTGAATCTTGGTTAAAACAAAAGAGAACTAATAAACAAGGAAATGGCGTTGAATATCATTACTCTTGTTTACCAGAAGAAACTTTAATTGCTCTGGAGCTTTATGAACCATTAGCACATTACAAACTAAATAAAGAGGAGCCACTCGTTATCTGGGTGAAAGCATTCCAACAACTTAATGATGGTGAACAAAAAACAGTAACAGAGCTGATCTTGCGGGATGGTATTAGAAGTTTTTTAGAAAAGATCGTCAAAGATTAAGCGACTTTAAAGAACGCGCTATTGCGTTATCCGCAACCGATATCTGACTAACCTCTTAGTTGAATGTGAGATGAGATCATGAAAAAAGAATGGTATACAGCAAAAGAATTAGTAGGGCTTGCAGGGTTACCTAATTCTCCACAAGGGGTCAATTTAATGGCACGCCGTGAAGGATGGGAAAATCGCCGTAAGCGTGGAGTACAAGGTAAAGCCGTTGAGTACTCGGTTAAAAGCCTCCCTGAAGAGGTGGTGAGTGTGTTAGCGGCGCATGAGCCTCCTGCAGAATATTTATCTAAGCGTCAGGATGCCTTTCTTATCTGGGTGGAAGCTTATTATCAGCTAACAAAATCAGAGCGTGAAAAAATCGTAAAATTTGTTTTACGAGAAGGTCTCGCTAAGTTAATTAGCTATATTGATGCTGACAATCAAGAAGAGATCGAACGAGAAAATGAAGAAGTGGTTCAAAAATTAAAAAGCCCCCCAGAGTCGACATAGTCGCTCTGACGGGCTTCTCATACTTTATGGGGTTTAGGTATGAAAATTACGATTGTCGTTGCACAGCAACGTGCGCAAGGCCAATTAATGCATCTTTGTAAGATGAATCAGGAATAATCGCTAACGCCTCAATGGCTTTATCGGCTTCTTCTTCCGCTTTTTGGCGGGTATATTCCAGTGAGCCACACTGTTTCATCGTTTTTAACACAGTGTCGAGTAAATGACGGCCGTTACCTTTTTCAATGGCTTGACGAATGAGTTGTGATTCTGTTTCGTTACCATGGTGCATGGCATGAAGTAAAGGCAAAGTAGGTTTACCTTCATCCAGATCGTCACCGGTATTTTTACCTAATTGGGTATTATCTGCATCATAATCCAGTAAATCGTCAATCAGCTGGAATGCAGTACCAAGATAACGACCATAATCTTGGAAAGCTTTCTCTTGCTCTGGAGTGGCTCCGCATAGGATGGCTGACGCATGAGAGGCAGCTTCAAATAAACGGGCGGTTTTACTGTAGATAACTTGCATATAGTCATCTTCAGTAATGTCAGGATCGTTACAATTCATTAATTGTAATACTTCACCTTCAGCGATCACATTGGTTGCGCTAGACATCAGCTTTAGCACGCGCATGGAATCAAGATCCGTCATCATCTGAAAAGATCGTGTATAAATAAAGTCACCTACCAGCACGCTTGCAGCATTACCAAACACAGCATTAGCTGTTTGTTTGCCTCTACGCATATCGGATTCATCAACAACATCGTCGTGCAATAATGTTGCGGTATGAATAAATTCAATTAAAGCGGCGACAGAGATATGTTTGTCCCCTTGATAATCCAAAGCTCGGCCGGTCAGAACAGCGATCATTGGGCGGATCCTTTTACCACCACCGCTAATGATGTAGTAACCAAGCTGGTTTATCAAAGAAACATCTGAATTAAGCTGGTAAAGAATTGCGTCATTTACCGCAGCCATATCAGCGGATGTGAGTTTTATAATAGATTCTAAATTCATGTTTTTCGACTTTGGCTCGCCAATGAGCGCGTTATAATTAATAAAAAATGATCATGCCATAGATTTTACTCTCTTATAATTTAGATTGTACTTTAAAAATGGCTGAAATAAATATTGTGTAAAAAACTCTTTTTTTTGCTGGTTGTTTGCGATCTATACTTGTCATCGCGACTAAATTTGCGTAGAATTCGCGCCCTATGTGAATATTTTAATTGTGCACTCAAATTATACATATTGGGAGTGTGCGGAAAGCGGAGTTTATATGTACGCGGTTTTCCAAAGTGGTGGTAAACAACACCGAGTCAGCGAAGGTCAAACAATTCGCTTAGAAAAGCTTGAAGTAGCAACTGGCGAAACTATTGAGTTTGACACCGTCATGATGGTCGCTGATGGCGACAACATTCAAATTGGCGCTCCAATCCTTGAGGGCGTTAAAGTTAAAGCGGAAGTGGTTGCTCACGGTCGCGGCGAGAAAGTTAAAATTGTTAAGTTCCGTCGTCGTAAACACAGCCGTAAACAACAGGGCCACCGTCAGTGGTTTACTGATGTTAAAATCACTGGTATCGCTTAAGGTTTAGGAGAGCAGATTAATGGCACACAAAAAGGCTGGCGGCTCGACTCGTAACGGTCGCGATTCCGAAGCAAAACGTCTAGGTGTAAAACGTTTCGGTGGTGAAGCTGTATTAGCAGGTAGCATCATCGTTCGTCAACGTGGTACTAAGTTCCATGCAGGTACTAACGTTGGTTGTGGTCGTGACCACACCCTGTTTGCGTTAGCTGACGGAAAAGTTAAATTCGAAGTTAAAGGTCCAAACAATCGTAAATTTATCAGCATCGAAGCTGAATAATTACCGGTCCTTTAAACACCGAGTTAAAAGCCCTGCACAGTCTGTTGCGGGGCTTTTTATAT
The DNA here is from genome assembly GCF_963885725.1 of Proteus sp. G4380. NCBI lineage: Bacteria > Pseudomonadati > Pseudomonadota > Gammaproteobacteria > Enterobacterales > Morganellaceae > Proteus > Proteus sp. G4380. Next base: position 24,325 of record NZ_CAWPAV010000100.1, on the reverse strand, counting down.
TTAAAAAAGGCCATCTCTGGGTAATTTCGGCCATCCAGCACGTTAATGGCTATCATACGGAGTAAAATCATGAAATTTGTTGATGAGGCCAAGATCCTAATCGTCGCTGGCGACGGTGGTAACGGCTGTGTAAGCTTTCGTCGAGAAAAATATATCCCGAAAGGGGGACCAGACGGTGGTGATGGCGGTGATGGTGGTGATGTCTACATGGTTGCAGACGAAAACCTCAACACCCTTATCGATTACCGTTTTACTAAATCTTACCGCGCTGAGCGTGGTGAAAATGGCCAAAGCCGTGATTGTACGGGAAAACGTGGTCAAGATATTACTATTAATGTCCCTGTGGGGACGCGTGCCCGTGATCTTGCTACAGGTGAGATCATTGCTGACTTAACGGTACATGGTCAAAAACAAATGGTCGCTAAAGGTGGCTTCCATGGTTTAGGGAATACGCGTTTTAAATCATCAGTCAATCGTGCACCACGTCAACGCACAATGGGTACACCGGGTGAATCACGTGAAGTACTGTTAGAGCTGATGTTACTTGCGGATGTAGGTATGTTAGGTATGCCGAATGCCGGTAAATCTACCTTTATTCGAGCCGTCTCGGCAGCCAAACCAAAAGTGGCAGATTATCCATTTACTACACTAGTACCTAGCTTAGGTGTTGTGCGTATGGACAGCCATCAAAGCTTTGTCGTTGCAGATATACCGGGGCTGATCGAAGGGGCTGCTGATGGCGCGGGTCTTGGGATCCAGTTCCTGAAACATTTAGAACGTTGCCGTGTATTATTGCATTTGATCGACATCGATCCTATTGATGGTTCTGATCCCGTTGAAAATGCCAAAATCATTATTTCTGAATTAGAAAAATACAGCGATAAACTGGCACAAAAACCACGTTGGTTAGTTTTCAATAAAGTGGATCTGCTTGATGCCGATGAAGCAAAACAGAAAGCACAAGCGATAGTTGACGCGTTGGGTTGGGAAGGTGATTATTATATGATTGCTGCTATCAACCAAGAAGGGGTGAAAAAACTTTGTTGGGATATTATGGAATTCCTGAAAGTAACCCCACGTGAGCAAGATATTGCTACCGCTTTAGCCGCTGAAGAAAAAGTTGATTTTATGTGGGATGACTACCATAAAGAACAACTTGAAAATCCTGACCTTGAAGACGATGACGAAGATTGGGATGAAGAAGATGATGATGGTGTAGAGTTTATCTACCAACGCTAATCTCTCTTTTTATCGGTATTGTTGTCTCGGTATCGTATAGACATACAGATAGCGAGACATAAAAAACGCCTGAATTTTCAGGCGTTTTTACTTTCTAACAAATAATAGTGCTATCTATTGTTATAGATATCTTTATATAAATTCGTTTCAAAACGAACCAAATAGGCGCGTCCAGCATTGCGATTTTGTGTAGGCGGAGAGTAGGCAGAAATAAATTGTACAAATGCTACTTTCTGTCCATTGGCTGTGGTCATAAAGCCAGCTAGATTATACACTCCCTTGAGTGAGCCTGTTTTAGCGGAAACTTTACCGTTGACGCCCGCTTCAGTAAAACCACCACGATATTGCAATGTACCATCATGACCAGCAAGAGGAAGCATACTGATAAAATTTAACTCACTATCATGTTGTCCGACATATTGTAATACTTGCATCATGGTTGCGGGGGCTATCAGGTTATGGCGGGAAAGCCCAGATCCATCCACCATAATTGTATTAGCTAAATCAATGCCCGCTTTTTGTTTTAAAATAGCACGAGTGGCATCCGCCCCTGAACGCCAAGTGCCAGCAACACCATAATATTCACGACCAATAGTTCTAAATACGGCATCTGCAATCATATTGTCAGACTCTTTTAACATCGTCGTCAATAAAGTGTGTAACGGTTTAGATTGTGTTTGTGCTAAAACAGTAACAGGGGCTTTAGGTTGGGAGCGGCGTTTGACATAACCGTCCAGCTCAATATCTGCACGTTGTAACTCTTCTTTTAGCAATATACCTGCCCAGTGCGCACCATCTTGAATGGAAAACATCAGCGGCATGGCTTCTTCACGTTTAGGAATGCAGCCTGTTATCACATAAGTATTTAAATCTCTCACCGTGACGTCTAATTCGCAAAAGCGGGTTCGTGTTGAGCCTTTTTCATAGGTTTCAACTTCGCTTAAAACCGTGACAGGATAAAAAGACGCTTTACGTATGGTGGCGATATCACCTTCTTTTTGACCACTTTGCAGTAAGACGGAAAAACAATTTTTATCTACAATAGCGGCACTTGGTGGGGCACTAAAGCATTGGGTCATATCATTCCAAACCCATCCCGGCGCTTTGTCATGGCTGGAGAAAGCAGAGGTATCAATTAATAAATTTCCCGTTATTTTTGTGACGCCAGATTGTTTTAATACGGCAACCATTGCTCGTAATTGCTGGCGAGTTAGCGTAGGATCACCACTAAAACGGAAAATTAAATCACCCTCTAGTTGATTGTTTTTTATCTTACCTTCCGTTTCCATTGTGGTGGTAAATTGATAATCGCCCCCTAATTGCAATAGGGCGGCTAAAGCTGTGACCACTTTTTGTGTGCTGGCTGGCAAAGATAATTGATTATCATTATAAGTTAGGTTAGGGGAGGATGCGCCAACAGTTTGGGTGATTAAACCGACTTGAGTGCCATCAGGCAAAAGTTCTATATATTTTTCAACAGGAATGGCGAGGGTTGAAAAGCTTAACAGACTCAAGGTATAAAATATTCCGCGGAATATAGGTAATAAGCGCATAATTTCTCTATCCGTAACTATAAGCTTAACGCTATAGTGTTGATTGCCAGAGGCTAATACTAAAGGGCAATGAGGGCAAAAGTAAACGGTAACACGTGTGATTATCTGATTATCAGAAAATATTACTTATCCTGTTTTTAAAACGAGAATAAGACGTGAAGCCATTGGCCTCTTGTGTTAGATTTAGTTTAGCTTTAGATAAGGGAGGTTTTTACTACTTCCCAACCAAAAGGGTAGAAAGTTACAATTATTTTCTATTCATCGAATATATAAAGGGACAGGCCCTCATTAAGGCTGCCTGTGTCTTTTTTTGTCTTGAGAAGAGTAAAGTAGAACCTTTTCTCTGTGTTGTTAGTATAAAAAATCAGGATGATACCTATTTTTTATTAGGAATAGTATTGAGGTATTAACACATGAATCAGATCCCTATGACAGTTCTCGGAGCAGAAAAATTACGCGAAGAACTGGAATATCTAAAAAGTGTTCGTCGCCCAGAAATTACCGCGGCCATTGCTGAGGCACGGGAACATGGCGACTTAAAAGAAAACGCGGAATATCACGCAGCTCGTGAACAACAGGGTTTCTGTGAAGGCCGCATTCAAGAAATTGAAGCAAAATTATCAAATGCACAAGTCATTGATATCACTAAAATGACGAATAATGGACGTATTATTTTTGGTGCCACGGTGACGTTACTCAATGTGGATACTGAAGAAGAGCAAAAATACCGCATTGTTGGTGATGATGAAGCAAACATTAAAGAAAACTTAATTTCAGTCAACTCACCGATTGCCCGTGGATTGATTGGTAAAGAGTTAGATGATGTGGTGGTTATTAACACCCCAGGCGGCCAAGTAGAGTATGAAGTTTTAAACGTAGAATATATTTAATTTGTAATTTTACGTTTCTATAGAAAACTAGAATGCTATCCTGTGGTAATATTAAAAAAGGCCTGAAAAGGCCTTTTTTGCCATAGAGTTAGTTATGGCATTTTTATATAAAGGTATAAGTTTTATTTCGGTAAAATAATTTTACGCGCTTCAGAAGGGCGATAAAGAACAACCATTTTTCCGATAACTTGTACATTCTGTGCACCGCTTTCACGCACAATCGCTGCCACGATCAAGTTTTTAACATCTCGATCTTCGCCTGCGATTTTGACTTTGATAAGCTCATGATGTGCCAGAGCGATTTCAATTTCTGCAAGAACGCCTTCAGTCAACCCGTTGTTACCGATCATAACGACAGGATTGAGATGATGAGCGAGCCCTTTCAGGTGTTGAATTTGTTTTTTGTTAAGAGTCATCATTAATTTTTGCTTAGTTGGGATTGAAAACGGTCTATTCTAACGCCATCTCTCATTTATCACCATAAAATGTCGTCAAGATGCGGTAAAATGAGTGAAGAAGTAAAATTTTTGATTGCTAAGTGTATGATAGTTGGAAAACGCAATGGCCAATAAAAAACGTTCGGCAAGCTCTAGCCGCTGGTTACAAGAACATTTTAGTGATAAATATGTTCAACAAGCAAAGAAAAAAGGGTTTCGCTCTCGAGCTTGGTTTAAATTGGAAGAAATTCAGCAAAGTGATAACATTTTCAAACCAGGTATGACCGTTGTCGATTTAGGTGCTGCTCCGGGTGGGTGGTCTCAATATGTCGTACAGCAGTTAGGAAATAAAGGTAGGATCATCGCATGTGACCTTTTACCTATGGATCCTATCGTTGGTGTCGATTTCCTTCAAGGCGATTTTCGTGATGAACTTGTATTGAAGGCATTGCTTGATAGAGTAGGTGATAATAAAGTCCAGGTTGTCATGTCTGACATGGCTCCAAACATGAGCGGAACACCCGCGGTCGATATTCCTCGATCCATGTATTTAGTAGAGTTAGCGCTTGATATGTGTCGTGATGTGCTGGCTCCCGGGGGAAGTTTTATTGTCAAAGTGTTTCAGGGAGAAGGCTTTGATGAGTACCTGGGGCAAATACGCTCCCTGTTTACGAAAGTGAAAGTTCGTAAACCAGACGCTTCGCGGTCTCGTTCTCGTGAGGTATATATTGTAGCCACAGGGCGTAAACTTTAGTACCCTAAAGCTATTTGTTAACACAGTTGTAATATGAGGTTAATCCCTTGAGTGACATGGCGAAAAACCTGATCCTCTGGTTAGTCATTGCAGTCGTATTGATGTCATTATTCCAGAGCTTCGGACCCAGCGATTCGAATAGTCGTAAGGTGGATTACTCTACCTTTATCAATGAGTTAACTAATAACCAGTTACGCGAGGTCAGCATAAGTGGTTATGATATTAATGTAACTAAAACAGATAACTCAAAGTACAGCACGTATATGCCTATGCGTGATGATAACCTGCTGACCACTTTAATGAACCGTAATGTAAAAGTGACCGGTGAACCCATTGAAGGTCAAAGCCTTCTAACACAAATTTTTGTGTCTTGGTTCCCAATGCTTTTACTGATTGGTCTTTGGATCTTCTTTATGCGCCAAATGCAAGGTGGTGGCGGTAAAGGTGCGATGTCTTTTGGTAAGAGTAAGGCTCGCATGTTGACAGAAGACCAAATCAAAACAACCTTTGCTGATGTTGCAGGTTGTGATGAGGCAAAAGAAGAAGTCAGCGAGCTAGTTGAGTATTTACGTGATCCGGGTCGTTTCCAGAAATTAGGTGGTAAAATTCCGAAAGGTATCCTAATGGTTGGTCCTCCTGGTACGGGTAAAACATTATTAGCAAAAGCGATTGCTGGTGAAGCAAAAGTACCTTTCTTTACTATTTCTGGTTCTGACTTCGTTGAAATGTTTGTCGGGGTCGGTGCTTCTCGTGTTCGTGATATGTTTGAACAGGCTAAAAAAGCAGCACCTTGTATCATCTTTATCGATGAAATCGATGCGGTTGGTCGTCAACGTGGTGCCGGTCTTGGCGGTGGTCATGATGAACGTGAACAAACGCTGAACCAGATGCTGGTCGAAATGGATGGTTTTGAAGGCAACGAAGGTATCATCGTGATTGCCGCAACTAACCGCCCTGACGTATTAGACCCTGCATTATTACGTCCAGGTCGTTTTGACCGTCAAGTCGTCGTAGGTTTACCAGATGTTCGTGGTCGTGAGCAAATTCTGAAAGTGCATATGCGCCGAGTGCCATTATCACCAGACGTTGATCCTGCGATCCTTGCTCGTGGTACTCCGGGTTTCTCCGGTGCTGACTTGGCAAACTTGGTTAATGAAGCTGCACTATTTGCTGCACGCGGTAACAAACGTGTTGTTTCAATGGTCGAGTTCGAAAAAGCAAAAGATAAGATCATGATGGGTGCTGAACGCCGTTCAATGGTTATGACCGAAGAACAAAAAGCATCAACGGCTTATCATGAAGCGGGACACGCCATTATTGGTCGTTTAGTGCCTGAACATGATCCGGTACATAAAGTGACGATTATCCCGCGTGGACGTGCATTAGGTGTGACTTTCTTCTTACCTGAAGGTGACCAAATCAGTGCCAGCCGTCAAAAACTGGAAAGCCAAATTTCAACACTTTATGGTGGTCGTTTAGCGGAAGAGATCATTTATGGGCCTGAACATGTTTCGACAGGGGCTTCTAATGATATCAAAGTGGCAACCAATATTGCGCGTAACATGGTGACACAGTGGGGCTTCTCTGAAAAATTAGGGCCATTACTGTATGCTGATGAAGACGGTGAGGTGTTCTTAGGTCGTTCAGTTGCTAAAGCGCAACATATGTCAGATGAAACGGCACGTACTATCGACGAAGAAATTAAAGCTATCATCGATCGTAACTATACCCGTGCTCGTCAAATCCTGATGGATAACCTAGATATTCTGCACTCAATGAAAGATGCATTAATGACTTATGAAACCATTGATGCACCTCAAATTGATGACTTAATGAATCGTCGTGAAGTTCGTCCACCGGCAGGTTGGGAAGGCAATAATGGCAATAGTGGTGCAAATACCGCTACAGCACAGCCGACACAAACACATGTGACGAATGAGCCAAATAATAAGTCAGGATCAGAGAGTGACACACCTTCTGATAACAATACTCATTAATCCTTATCGGGTTCTATATTGAGTAAGCTATAAATACAAACCCCAGGCTTTCTGGGGTTTTTTTATATAGGTATCAACGAAATGAAATTAATTGCCAGAGGAAGAGAGCTTAATTTATCTTCACCCCAAGTGATGGGCATTTTAAATGTGACGCCAGATTCATTTTCTGATGGCGGAACGCATAACTCTCTTAATGATGCTATTAACCACGCCGCTAAACTTATTGCTGAAGGGGCTTCTATCATCGATATCGGTGGTGAATCAACAAGGCCGGGTGCCAGTGATGTTTCTGTCGATGAAGAGTTACATCGTGTTATTCCTGTGGTCGAAGCTATCCAGCAACGTTTTGATGTGTGGATTTCTGTTGATACATCCAAAGCACAAGTGATCACGGAGTCCGCTCAAGCGGGTGCCTCTATTATCAATGATATACGTTCACTTACCGAACCTGGAGCACTTCAGGCGGCTGCAAAAACGGGGTTACCTGTTTGTATTATGCATATGCAAGGTTTACCTAAAACAATGCAACATTCGCCGCAGTATAAGAATGTGATGATAGAAGTTGATGCTTTTCTGGCAGAGAATATTCAACGTTGTATTGATGCTGGTATCGAGAAAAATCAAATTATTCTTGATCCAGGCTTCGGCTTTGGTAAAAATTTAGCGCATAATTATCAATTATTAGCACATCTAAGTGATTTTCATCACTTTGGTTTACCGATACTCGCCGGAATGTCACGTAAATCAATGGTAGGACAGTTACTCAATGTTCCGCCACAAGAGCGTGTTGCTGGTAGTGTTGCTTGCGCAGTTATTGCTGCAATGCAAGGGGCACAAATTATTCGTGTACACGATGTTAAAGAGACTGTAGATGCGATGAAAGTCGTGCAGGCGACTCTTTCTGCAAAGGAAAATAATGAATGAGCGAACGTAAATACTTTGGAACAGACGGTATCCGTGGAAAAGTAGGTGACAGCCCTATTACACCTGATTTTGTATTAAAGCTAGGCTGGGCTGCAGGTAAAGTACTTGCACGTCACGGCTCACGTAAAATCATTATCGGTAAAGATACTCGTATTTCTGGTTATATGTTGGAATCGGCTCTAGAAGCAGGTCTTGCTGCTGCGGGATTATCCGCTTCATTTACAGGCCCGATGCCAACCCCCGCGGTCGCTTATTTAACCCGTACTTTCAGAGCAGAAGCTGGCATAGTGATTTCTGCTTCTCATAATCCCTATTATGATAATGGCATCAAATTCTTCTCCATTGATGGTACAAAACTACCTGATGAAGTAGAAGAAGCTATTGAAGCGGAAATGGAAAAGCCGATCACTTGTGTAGAGTCCGCAGAATTAGGGCGTGCGAATCGCATTGTTGATGCCGCGGGCCGTTATATTGAATTTTGTAAAGGTACGTTCCCTAACGAAAATAATTTAAATGGGTTAAAAGTTGTTGTGGATTGTGCCCATGGTGCAACTTACCATATTGCGCCTAATGTTTTTCGTGAACTCGGGGCTGAGGTTATCACTATTGGTTGTGAGCCTACGGGCATCAATATCAATGACGAATGTGGTGCAACAGATGTACGCATGTTGCAAAAACGCGTGTTAGAAGAGGGTGCCGACGTTGGTTTAGCCTTTGATGGTGATGGTGACCGTATTATTATGGTTGATCATAAAGGCCTAAAAGTAGATGGTGACCAAATTCTCTATATCATTGCGCGAGAAGCATTGCGTCAAGGTCAACTACGTGGTGGTGCCGTCGGTACACTAATGAGTAATATGGGGTTAGAGATTGCCTTAAAACAGCTTGGTATTCCTTTTGTGAGAGCCAAAGTGGGTGACCGCTATGTACTTGAGAAATTGCAAGAAAAAGGCTGGCGTTTAGGGGCGGAAAACTCGGGTCATATTATTTTACTTGATAAGACAACAACGGGTGATGGTATTGTTGCTGGTCTGCAAGTATTAAGCGCAATGGTTCGTAACCATATGAGCTTGCATGATCTATGCAGTGGCATGAAATTATTACCACAAATTTTGGTGAATGTTCGTTTTACGGGAAATCACGATCCTCTACAATCCACAGAAGTTCAGCAAGTCGCAAAAGAAGTTGAGGCGGAGCTTGGTGGTAAGGGACGCGTTTTATTACGTAAATCAGGAACAGAACCATTAATTCGAGTGATGGTTGAAGGCGAAAATGAAGAGCAAGTCACAGCGATGGCGAATCGTATTGCTGATGCAGTAAAACATGTTGGCTAATTGCTGTTTTTTTCTTCAATTAATCACTTTATAGTAAAATAACCTTGCTTGTCAGTTCAGGTTTGGTTAGTATTCACACCCGCTTAGTAAGGTCGTTGAACTAAAGCGGGTGAAGCAATCGAAGGTTATCGCATAGGCGATAAGTTCCATAGAATAGGTAACGCAAATGTATACAGCACTCATTGTTATTCTTATCATTGCAGCAACAGGGCTGGTTGGTCTGATCCTGTTACAGCAGGGTAAAGGTGCTGATATGGGCGCTTCTTTTGGTGCAGGTGCTTCCGGTACAGTATTTGGTTCAAGCGGTTCAGCAAATTTCATGACCCGTATGACCGCTGTTTTAGCAACAGTGTTTATTGTACTTTGCCTTATTTTAGGTAATTTAAGTGCCAATAAAACTGTTCGTGAAGACAGTAAGTGGATGTCTATCGAGCAGACTGCAGAAGAAGCGAAAAAAGCTGAGCAATTAGCAGCGCCTGTAGCACCAGCAAACACAGATATTCCGCAGTAAACTAAGTAATAGTTAAAAATGAGATTGTTTGGGGTTTTGGTTAAATAAACAGTCTCATTAAAGTGCCGAGGTGGTGAAATTGGTATACACGCTACCTTGAGGTGGTAGTGCCTACAAAACGGGCGTACGGGTTCAAGTCCCGTTCTCGGCACCATTATTCCAGATAGCTTGCGTTTTGCTTGTTATCAGCGTAAAATTTGCCACGTTTTTCGAACGCGGGGTGGAGCAGCTTGGTAGCTCGTCGGGCTCATAACCCGAAGGTCGTTGGTTCAAATCCAGCCCCCGCAACCACTTCTAACAATACAGCACTTTTCTCATTAATCATCTTGTAAACCGATTATGATCCTGAGTGGAATGTGCCGTAGAAGAGGTTATCTCGATTGGCAAGTTACAGGGTCCAGTTGCATAAAGCCCCGAATTTCGGGGTTTTTTGTTATCAGAGAATAGAATACTGGGCTATAAGCCCTTTTTTTATGCCTTGGGGGTGGGTTTGTCCACATTAGAGCAAAAATTAACAGCGATGGTTTCAGCACCAGTAGAAGCATTAGGCTTTGAATTTGTTGGTCTTGAGTTTATTCGTGGTCGAGTATCAACATTGCGTATCTATATTGATAGTGAAGAAGGTATCACTGTTGATGATTGTGCTGATGTTAGCCACCAGGTCAGTGCTGTGCTGGATGTTGAAGATCCAATTCAAACATTTTATAACCTTGAGATCTCATCTCCTGGTTTAGAAAGACCTTTATTCACTACAACGCATTATGAGCAATTTATCGGCGAAGAAGTCGCCGTTGTATTACGAATTGCGATGCAAAACCGCCGTAAATGGCAGGGCATTATTAAGTCTGTCGCTGGCGAAATGATCACGGTTACTGTGGATGGTAAAGACGAAGTGTTCGCACTGAGCAACATCCAGAAAGCTAACCTGGTACCCCACTTTTAAGTTTTGAAGAGGCAACTAGGATGAACAAAGAGATTCTGGCTGTTGTGGAAGCGGTCTCTAACGAAAAATCTCTTCCTCGTGAGAAGATTTTCGAAGCACTGGAAACTGCATTAGCGACAGCGACTAAGAAAAAATATGAGCAAGAGATTGATGTACGAGTTTGCATTGATCGTAAAACGGGGGATTTTGATACTTTCCGTCGTTGGCTTGTGGTTGAAGAAGTTACTCAGCCTACTCGTGAAATCACACTTGAAGCGGCTAAATACGAAGAGCCTGAAATTGAACTAGGCGGCTTCATTGAAGACCAAATTGAGTCTGTTACTTTCGACCGTATTACCACCCAGACCGCAAAACAAGTGATCGTACAAAAAGTACGTGAAGCTGAAAGAGCGATGGTTGTTGATCAATTCCGCGAACAATTAGGCGAAATTATCACGGGCGTTGTGAAAAAAGTAAACCGCGATAACATCACCCTAGATTTAGGAAATAACGCAGAAGCCGTTATCTTACGTGAAGATATGCTACCGCGTGAAAATTTCCGCCCAGGTGACCGTGTACGTGGTGTCTTATACGATGTTCGTACAGAAACTCGTGGTGCACAACTTTTCGTAACACGTTCTCGTCCTGAAATGCTGATCGAATTATTCCGCATTGAAGTACCTGAAATTGGCGAAGAGATCATTGAGATTAAAGCTGCAGCACGTGATCCAGGTTCTCGTGCCAAAATCGCTGTAAAAACCAACGATAAACGCATCGACCCTGTGGGTGCTTGTGTTGGTATGCGTGGTGCACGTGTACAAGCCGTTTCCAGTGAACTGGGCGGTGAACGAATTGATATTGTTCTGTGGGATGATAATCCTGCACAATTCGTGATTAATGCAATGGCTCCGGCAGATGTTGCTTCTATTGTTGTCGATGAAGACAAATGTACAATGGACGTCGCTGTTGAAAGCAGTAATCTTGCCCAAGCGATTGGCCGTAATGGTCAAAATGTTCGCTTAGCAGCACAATTACTGAAAAAACATCGTGGTGATGACAAATGGGAACTGAATGTCATGACTGCAGATGAACTGAATGCTAAGCATCAGGCAGAAGCAAACGCAGCCATTGAAATATTTACTAAGCATCTCGACATTGATGAAGACTTCGCAACTGTTTTAGTTGAAGAAGGTTTCTCTACCCTTGAAGAGTTAGTTTATGTGCCGATTGACGAACTGTTAGCTATCGACGGTCTTGATGAAGAAACAGTTGAAGCATTACGTGAAAGAGCAAAAGCGGCATTAACAACGATTGAACTAGCTCAAAAAGAAAGCCTAGGCGATAACCAGCCAGCTGAGGACTTATTAGCTCTCGAAGGCATGGAACGTTCTTTAGCATTTGATCTAGCTGCCCGTGGTATCTGCACACTGGAAGATCTTGCCGAACAGGGTATCGACGACCTAACTGATATTGACGGTTTAAATAGTGAGCGCGCAGGCGAACTCATTATGGCTGCTCGTAATATCTGCTGGTTTGGGAATGATGCGTAACAACTGAGCAGGAAGGAACAGAATGACAGATGAAACAGTAAAATCACTTGCAGAAGAGATTCAGACACCGGTTGAACGTTTGGTACAGCAGTTTGCTGATGCCGGTATTAAGAAAACCGTCTCTGATTCTGTCTCCCAAAAAGAGAAAGAAACCTTGCTGGCTTGGTTGAACCGTGATAAAGAGTCAACCAGCCAACCAGAAAAATTAACGTTACAGCGCAAAGTGCGTAGTACGTTAAGTGTTCCTGGTACAGGTGGCAAAAATAAATCAGTAGCCATCGAAGTCCGCAAAAAACGCACTTATGTGAACCGTGATGCAGTTGAAAAAGCACAAGCGGCAGAGCAAGCTCAGCGTGAAGCGGAAGAAAAGGCGCGTCGCGAAGCAGAAGAAAAAGCACAGCGCGAAGCACAAGAGAAAGCACAGCGCGAAGCTGAAGAAAAAGCAAAACGTGAAGCTGAAGAAGCCAAGAAAAAGGCTGAAGAAAAGGCAAAACGTGAAGCTGAAGAAGCAAAACGTGAAGCAGCGGAATTAGCTAAGCGCGAAGCAGCGGAAAAAGACAAAGTGAAACAAAACGAGAAACCAAAAGCTGATAAGGCTGATCAGGAAAAAGCACGTCGCATAGCCGAACAGGCTGAACTGAAACGTAAAACAGAAGAAGCTCAGCGTCGTAAAGCTGAAGAAGAAGCTCGCATTGCAGCAGAAAAAGCGCGTCGCTTAGCGGAAGAAAATGCTGAAAAATGGACTTCAGATACGTCATCTGAAACAGAAGGTACTGACTATCATGTGACGACATCTCGCTATGCGCGTGATGCAGAAGATGAAAGTGATGCTGAGGTTGAAGGTGGCCGTGGCCGTGGTCGTGCAGCAAAAGCCCCTCGTCCAAAGAAAAATAACCGTCACTCTGAAAAAGCAGATCGTGAAGAAGCTCGCGCTGCTGGCCGTTCTAACAAGAAAGGCAAAGGACGTAAAAATAGCACATTACAGCAAGGCTTCAATAAGCCAGCCGCTGCCGTAAACCGTGATGTTGTCATTGGTGAGACTATTTCAGTTGCTGATTTAGCAAACAAAATGGCAGTGAAAGGTTCTGAAGTCATTAAAACAATGATGAAAATGGGTGCAATGGCAACCATCAATCAAGTTTTAGACCAAGAAACGGCACAACTGGTTGCGGAAGAAATGGGTCACAAAGTTATCTTACGTCGTGAAAACGAGTTAGAAGAACAAGTGATGAACGACCGTGATACTAGCGATGAAATGGCTGTATCTCGTGCGCCTGTTGTGACTATTATGGGTCACGTTGACCATGGTAAAACCTCTTTACTCGACTACATTCGTTCAACGAAAGTGGCTTCAGGTGAAGCAGGTGGTATTACTCAGCATATCGGTGCTTATCACGTTAAAACCGACAAAGGTGAAATTACCTTCCTAGATACTCCAGGTCACGCCGCATTTACTTCAATGCGTGCCCGTGGTGCTCAGGTAACGGATATCGTTGTTCTGGTTGTTGCTGCTGATGATGGTGTGATGCCACAAACTATCGAAGCTATCCAACACGCCAAAGCAGCAAATGTGCCTGTTGTTGTTGCCGTGAACAAAATTGATAAACCAGAAGCTGATCCTGATCGTGTTAAAACTGAGCTGTCTCAATATGGCATTCTGCCAGAAGATTGGGGTGGTGAGACTCAGTTTATCCATGTGTCAGCAAAACAAGGTTTAGGTATTGACGAGTTGCTGGATGCTATCTTATTACAAGCGGAAGTACTTGAACTGAAAGCAGTAAAAGAAGGTATGGCAAGCGGTGTTGTTATCGAATCTTACCTCGATAAAGGCCGTGGTCCTGTTGCGACTATCCTTGTTCGTGAAGGTACTTTGAATAAAGGTGATATCGTTCTGTGTGGTTTTGAATACGGTCGTATTCGTGCAATGCGTAACGAATTAGGTAAAGAAGTACAATCTGCCGGCCCATCAATGCCTGTTGAGATTTTAGGTCTGTCTAATGTACCTTCTGCGGGTGATGAAGCAACCGTTGTTCGTGATGAGAAAAAAGCGCGTGAAGTTGCCTTATATCGTCAAGGTAAATTCCGTGAAGTGAAACTGGCTCGTCAACAGAAATCTAAACTGGAAAACATGTTTGCTAACATGGAAGAAGGTAAAGTTTCTGAACTGAACATCGTACTGAAAACGGATGTTCAAGGAACTTGTGAAGCCATCACTGATGCATTAGTTAAACTTTCTACAGATGAAGTTAAACTGAAAATTATCGGTTCTGGCGTGGGTGGTATCACTGAAACAGATGCGACTTTAGCGGCTGCTTCTGATGCTATCATTCTTGGTTTCAACGTTCGTGCTGATGCTTCTGCTCGTCGTATTATCGAACAAGAAAGTGTTGATTTACGTTACTACTCCGTTATCTATAGCTTGATTGATGAAATTAAATCAGCAATGAGCGGTATGTTAGAGCCTGAATACAAACAAGAAATCATGGGTCTTGCTGAGGTTCGTGATGTGTTTAAATCACCTAAATTCGGCGCTATCGCGGGTTGTATGGTGGTTGAAGGTAATATCAAACGTAACAATCCTATTCGCGTATTACGTGATAACGTGGTTATTTACGAAGGTGAGCTTGAATCACTGCGTCGCTTTAAAGATGATGTCAACGAAGTCCGTAATGGTATGGAATGTGGTATCGGTGTGAAAAACTACAACGATGTCCGTGTTGGCGATATGATTGAAGTGTTCCAAGTTATCGAAATTAAACGTTCTATCGATTAATCGAGTACGTCTGATTTAAAAAAGAAGGGAGCTTAATGGCTCCCTTCTTATTCCTCTCTTTATGCTATTCCCCCTTTATTCTTTTCTGTATTTTTCAATATAAGCGAAATAGATTGGCTTTCAGTAATTTATGTCATTAAAAGAACAGGGTAAGATAACGCTAAAGAGCAGATTTATTGCTAAAGAGAAAAAAAGCGCAAAGCGGTTGTGAAACGTGACTTTATGTATACTCTTTAGATATCATCGATTTTAAAATTGGATCAATAATGACAATAGAGTGATAACGACATTGTCAGGGAGAGATAAAATGGCAAGAGATTTTAGCCGTGCTCAGCGTGTTTCTCAGGAAATGCAAAAAGAAATCGCCATCATTTTACAGCGCGAAGTAAAAGATCCACGTATTGGAATGGCCACCGTATCCGGTGTTGAAATTTCACGTGATCTGGCTTACGCCAAAGTATTTGTCACCTTTTTAAACCTATCAGCAGGTGAAGAAAGCGATGAAGAAATGGTAGAAAATGGCTTAAAAGCCCTTAACGAAGCAGCAGGCTTTATTCGCTCTTTATTAGGTAAAGCGATGCGCTTACGTGTTGTTCCTGAGCTAACATTTGCTTATGACAATTCATTAGTTGAAGGTATGCGTATGTCTAACCTTGTGTCAAATGTTGTCAAAGATGATGAAAAACGCCGTCATAAAGAGGAAGAGTAATGGGGCGTCGTCGTAAAGGGCGTGAGATTAACGGCGTATTATTGCTTGATAAGCCTCAAGATATTTCATCGAATGACGCTTTGCAA
Source organism: Proteus sp. G4380 (assembly GCF_963885725.1). Taxonomy (NCBI): domain Bacteria; kingdom Pseudomonadati; phylum Pseudomonadota; class Gammaproteobacteria; order Enterobacterales; family Morganellaceae; genus Proteus; species Proteus sp. G4380. The sequence continues at coordinate 8,646 of NZ_CAWPAV010000100.1, read as the reverse complement.
AAAGTACGCCGCATGTTTAATGCAAGCAAAGCGGGGCATACCGGCGCTTTAGATCCTTTAGCGACAGGTATGCTTCCTATCTGTTTAGGTGAAGCGACAAAGTTTTCACAGTTTTTATTGGATTCAGATAAACGCTATCGAGTGATTGCCAAATTAGGTGAAAGAACAGATACCTCTGATGCTCATGGACAAGTGATCCAGCAACGACCGGTACAGTTTAACCAGCAAGCGCTCGATGCTGCGTTAGAGAGTTTTCGTGGTGAAACATTGCAAATTCCTTCAATGTATTCAGCACTTAAGCATCAAGGTAAACCACTTTATGAATATGCAAGACAAGGTATTGAAGTTGAGCGAGAAGCAAGACCCATTATCGTGTATGAATTGCAATTTATTCGCTGGGAAGACGATGAGTTAGAACTAGAAATTCATTGTTCTAAAGGTACCTATATTCGCACTATCATTGATGATCTGGGTGAGAAATTAAACTGTGGTGCCCATGTGATTTTCTTACGTCGTTTAGAAGTCGCAGATTATCCGAAAGAGCGTATGGTGACGCTTGAGCAATTGCGCGCAATCATTGATGATGCTCAGCAACAAGATGAGTCACCATTTCCTGCGTTAGATGCCTTATTATTGCCTATGGATACTGCGGTTGCACATTTCCCTGTGGTGCATTTAACCGCCATTATGGCGGGTTACTTAAAACTGGGGCAACCGGTTCGGGTAAATCACACCTTGGATGAAGGGGAATGGGTCAGAGTCACCGAAGGCGATGAGAAAAAATTTATTGGCCTTGCGATCATCAAAGATGGTCTAGTTGCACCGAAAAGATTAGTCGTGGATTATAAGGCACTCAATAACCCTGAATAGCAATTCTTGCGCTAAGTGTGTTTGAAGCGTAGAATAATGCGGCTATCTGTTTAGGTGGCTGAGTTGGATAGCTGAATTAGAGATTGGCTATCTGAAAATTTTACTTTTATTGGAGTTTTATTATGTCTCTAAGTACTGAAGCGAAAGCAAAGATCGTTGCTGAATTCGGTCGTGATGCTAACGATACTGGCTCAAGCGAAGTTCAGATCGCACTGCTGACTGCAGAAATCAACCACCTGCAAGGTCACTTTTCAGAGCACAAAAAAGATCACCACAGCCGTCGTGGTCTGCTGCGTAAAGTTTCCAGCCGTCGTAATCTGCTGGACTACCTGAAACGTAAAGATGTAGCTCGTTATACTGCACTGATTGAACGTTTAGGTCTGCGTCGCTAATCAAGTGAGTTTCAGTGAAAAGGGGCCCGTAGGCCCCTTTTCTACTAGAAAGTGCTATTTTTAAGAAAGTGCTATTTCAAAAATGAGTCGTTATGTTTTAATGTGGTGATGGTTATTTAGTCTCTCTAGTTGCGACAATTCGCGCGGCTAATGAAAGTGTTTAAACGTGGTTAAGTTAAATATTTCCATTAGTCGCGAGGGGACGTAGCGGAGAAAAGATTATTCATCGTCGCTAAATATCATGCGACAATAAGATAAAGGATATTATTTTGCTGAATCCTACAGTTCGTAAATTTCAATACGGTCAACATACCGTTACGTTAGAAACGGGCATGATGGCTCGCCAAGCAACGGCTGCTGTAATGGTTGACATGGACGGCACTGCTGTTTTTGTTACCGTTGTTGCTAAGAAAAAAGTGAAAGAAGGACAAGACTTCTTCCCACTCACCGTTAACTATCAAGAGCGTTCATACGCAGCTGGCCGTATTCCAGGAAGTTTCTTCCGTCGTGAAGGTCGTCCTGGCGAAGGTGAAACTTTAATCGCGCGTCTTATCGACCGCCCTTTACGCCCACTATTCCCAGAAGGGTTCTTAAACGAAATCCAAGTAGTTGCGACTGTGGTTTCTGTTAATCCACAAGTTAACCCAGATATCGTTGCTATGATTGGTGCTTCTGCAGCACTGTCATTATCAGGTGTACCTTTCAATGGTCCTATCGGTGGTGCTCGTGTTGGCTTTATTGATGGTCAATATGTGCTGAACCCAACCGTTGATGAACTGAAAATTAGTAAATTAGACTTAGTGGTTGCAGGTACTGCGGGTGCGGTACTGATGGTTGAATCAGAAGCTGATTTATTATCAGAAGAACAAATGTTAGGTGCAGTGGTATTTGGTCATGAACAACAACAAGTTGTGATTGAAAATATCAATGCATTAGTTGCCGAAGTCGGTAAAGAAAAATGGGATTGGGCACCAGAGCCTATTAACCAATCTTTACATGATCGTATTGCTCAATTAGCACAAACTCGTATTGGTGATGCGTATCGTATTACTGAAAAACAAGAGCGTTATGAGCAAATCGATGCTATTCGTGATGAAGTGATCAGCACATTATTAGCAGAAGATGAGTCTTTAGACGAAGGCGAAATCATTGAAATTTTCTCTGGTTTAGAGAAGAAAATTGTTCGTGCTCGTGTATTAGCGGGTGAACCTCGTATCGATGGCCGTGAAAAAGACATGGTACGTGCTTTAGATATTCGTACAGGTTTATTACCACGTACACATGGCTCTGCGCTATTTACTCGTGGCGAAACGCAAGCATTAGTAACAGCTACTTTAGGTACTGCACGTGATGCACAAACCATTGATGACATCATGGGTGAGCATACCGATACCTTCTTACTGCACTACAACTTCCCTCCATATTCTGTCGGTGAAACAGGTATGATGGGTTCGCCAAAACGTCGTGAGATTGGTCATGGTCGTTTAGCAAAACGTGGTGTATTAGCCGTTATGCCAACGATTGAAGAATTCCCATACACAGTACGTGTAGTGTCTGAAATTACAGAATCCAATGGTTCATCTTCAATGGCATCTGTTTGTGGTGCTTCTTTAGCACTGATGGATGCTGGTGTACCAATTAAAGAATCTGTTGCTGGTATTGCAATGGGTCTGGTAAAAGAAGGTGAAAACTTCGTTGTTCTTTCTGATATTTTAGGTGATGAAGACCATTTAGGTGATATGGACTTTAAAGTTGCGGGTAGCCGTAACGGAGTCAGTGCATTACAAATGGATATCAAAATCGAAGGTATCACTCGTGAAATTATGCAAGTTGCGTTAAATCAAGCGAAAAGCGCACGTCTGCATATTTTAGGGGTAATGGAAAGTGCAATTAGCCAGCCTCGTGCAGAAATTTCTGAGTTTGCACCACGTATTCACACTATCAAAATCAATGCTGATAAGATCAAAGATGTTATCGGTAAGGGTGGTTCGGTTATCCGTGCATTAACGGAAGAAACTGGGACCACTATCGAAATCGAAGATGATGGTACAGTGAAAATTGCAGCTACTAGTGGCGAACAAGCAAAACAAGCTATCGCTCGTATCGAAGAGATCACGGCAGAAGTCGAAGTTGGCCGTATCTATAACGGTAAAGTAACACGTATCGTTGATTTCGGTGCATTTGTTGCTATCGGCGGTGGTAAAGAAGGTCTGGTGCATATTTCTCAAATCGCAGACAAACGCGTTGAGAAAGTAAGTGATTACCTGACTATGGGTCAAGAAGTTCCAGTGAAAGTACTGGAAATTGACCGCCAAGGCCGTATCCGCTTAAGCATGAAAGAGGCTCAAGCAACCCAGCAGGAAGCAGCTGAAACTTCTTCTGAAGATCCTGCAAATTAATGATATTCTACTACCGATATCTAGACATAGGTATCGGTAGAGACTTATTATGATTGACAAGTAGGACGTCATAAAACGCTTTTTGTTGAAAGAGTCTGACTTTGGGAGTGAGAAATGAAAACATTTCTGCGCAGTTGTTCTATTGCTGTTTTCATCTTTATTTCCGGGTGCAGCACTAGTCCAGAATGGCGTAAGAATGCTATTTTTGCTACTCCACTACAGCCTTCTTTACAACAAGAAGTGATATTGGCTCGTATAGAACAAATTCTGGCGAGCCGCTCATTGACCGAAGATGAATACGCACAGCTTTTATATGAGCGTGGTGTGCTGTATGATAGTCTCGGTTTAAGAGCATTGGCGCGCAATGATTTTTCAATGGCGTTGTCAATGAGACCAGATATGCTAGAAATTTTTAATTTTCTAGGTATCTATTTTACGCAAGCAGCGAATTATGATGCTGCTTATGAAGCGTTTGATTCTGTTTTAGAGCTTGATCCAACTTACAATAATGCGCGTTTTAATCGTGGTATCGCTTTATACTATGGTGGCCGATTGAAATTGGCGCAGGATGATCTGCAGGCGTTTTATCAGGTCGATCCAAATGATCCCATTCGTTCGCTTTGGTTATATCTTGTTGAAAAAGAGATAGACTCTGATTCTGCTAAAAAACAGCTGAAACAGCGATACCTACAGGCGAATAAAACGGGACAATGGGGATGGAATATAGTTGAGTTTTATTTAGGTGACATTAGTGAAAAAACATTAATGGAAAGGCTAAATGAAACGTCAACCGATAACACTTCGCTCGCTGAGCATCTTAGTGAAACTAACTTCTATTTAGGTAAATATTACCTAAGTCTGGGGGACATGGATAGCGCTGAAGCGTTATTCAAGCTGACGGTTGCCAACAACGCACATAACTTTGTTGAGCACCGCTACGCATTGTTGGAATTAGCACTGTTAGGCCAACAAGAAGACCTAGCGGAATCGGACCAGCAATAGCTGACGAACATTTCTTTGATCAGTTTGAAAGCCATCATCTGCATAGGATGAGGGCTTGTTTGTTCGTTTAATAATATAATTTGAGCCAGTTCACATTTTAGATGATAAAGACCGACAAACCATGCGGTATGTTATGTCAACTGGCCGCCATAATGAATGAGGCACAGTGACATGACTACTGAAACCGATATGACTTTTGCTGATCTAGGTTTATCAGCACCTATTTTGACTGCACTGAATGATTTAGGCTACGAGAAGCCTTCTCCAATTCAGCAACAATGTATTCCTTTCCTTTTAGATGGCAATGATGTTCTAGGTATGGCACAAACCGGTAGTGGTAAAACCGCTGCGTTTAGCTTACCGTTATTACACAATCTAGATGAATCATTAAAAGCACCACAAATTTTAGTGTTAGCACCAACCCGTGAACTTGCGGTTCAGGTTGCCGAAGCCATTGAAGATTTTTCTAAACATTTACCAAAAGTGAATGTCGTTGCTCTGTATGGCGGCCAACGCTATGACGTTCAACTACGTGCATTACGCCAAGGGCCACAAGTTGTTGTGGGTACACCGGGTCGTTTATTAGATCACTTAAACCGTGGCACCTTAGATTTATCTAAACTAAAAGGTTTAGTATTAGATGAAGCTGATGAAATGTTACGTATGGGCTTTATTGAAGATGTTGAGAATATCTTAAGTAAGATCCCAGCAGAGCACCAGACCGCATTATTCTCTGCGACGATGCCAGAAGCTATCCGTCGTATTACACGTCGCTTTATGAATGATCCAAAAGAAGTACGTATTCAAAGCAGTGTAACTACACGCCCAGATATTAGCCAAAGCTATTGGATGACTTATGGTGCACGTAAAAATGAAGCATTAATCCGTTTCTTAGAAGCAGAAGATTTCGATGCAGCTATTATTTTCGTTCGTACAAAAAATGCGACCTTAGAAGTAGCAGAAACCTTAGAGCGTAATGGCTATAACAGTGCGGCATTGAATGGTGACATGAATCAGTCTCTGCGTGAGCAAACATTAGAGCGTCTGAAAAACGGCCGTTTAGATATCCTTATCGCAACGGATGTTGCTGCGCGTGGTCTGGATGTTGACCGTATCAGCTTGGTTGTCAACTATGATATCCCTATGGATTCAGAGTCTTATGTACACCGTATTGGCCGTACTGGCCGTGCAGGTCGTGCGGGTCGTGCAATTCTATTTGTTGATAATCGTGAGCGCCGTTTACTGCGCAATATCGAGCGCACGATGAAGATGTCTATTCCTGAAGTTGAGTTACCAAACGCAGAGCTGATTAGTCAGCGTCGTCAGGAAAAATTTGCTCAGCAAATCGCTCAACAGTTAGAAACAAGTAACCTTGACCAATATCGTGCATTGTTACCAAAATTAGCGCCACAAGGTGAAGAAGCGTTAGATATGGAAACATTGGCGGCGGTATTACTGAAAATGGCTCAAGGTGAGCGTGCACTTATTCTGCCACCTGATCCAGTACGTCGTCCTCGTCGTGAATTTAACGATCGTGACGATCGCCGTAACGATCGCGAACGTTCTCCACGTCGTGAGCGCCGTGATGCGGGTGAAATGGATCTTTATCGTATTGAAGTGGGTCGTGATGATGGGGTTGAAGTTCGTCATATTGTTGGTGCTATTGCCAACGAAGGCGATATCAGTAGCCGTTATATTGGTAATATCAAATTATATGGCTCTCACTCAACCATTGAGTTACCAAAAGGGATGCCAGGCGATTTATTAAGCCACTTCACTCGTACTCGTATTATGAATAAACCATTGAATATGCAGTTAGTGGGTGATGCACAACCTTACCGTGAGCGCCGTAATAGCAGCCGTCGTGATGGTCAGCCACAAGGTGGTCGTCGCTTTAGTAAAGGCGATCAACCACCACGCCGTGGTAATGGCGAGCGTGGTAACTTCCGTGGTCGCGGTAATAACGAAAACGCACCACGTCGCCGTAGTAGCTCTCATAATCAATAAGAAACTTAAAGTTTATTCAATTTTAAGCTGAATTGATAAAAACCAGTCCATACAATGGACTGGTTTTTTTATAGTATGCTGAGCATGGTGTTTGGCGCCTTATATGCAGCCGTAAGTAGGGTGCTGTTAGAGGACGACAGGAGTGATCCCATCTCCTACTAGACAATAAGTAAATCTTATTATTATTTCTTACTTAAATTTCTTAAATGCTTATAAATTGTTGCTGAGCTTATGCCTAATTCGGCGGATACTATTTTATGTGTTGCTGAAAATTCAAAAAGTCCACTTTCATTTAATTCTTTAATTATCTCTAAATTCTTGTATTTACTTGGAATATTTTTATTTCCATAAACTCTCTTTTTAATTGGTTCTAGATGATTCTGTACAAGATTATTCACATCTTGTGAAAAATTTTCATGTTTTAAATTATTTGTATCAGTAAAACTATCTATTAATGCATTTAATGGCATATCGAGAGCAAAGTTCATACAAATCATACCAATAGGTGTACCTGCATTATTTACAATTAAAGTAGATGATGATTTAAATGGCCGAACACTTTTTGTATTGAAATAAACCTCCCACATTTGATCTGTTCGATTAAATTTTGAGAGTTTTTCTAAAGCAATATTTGTTACGGGGGCACCTAATCCACGACCAGTAACATGTCCATTAACTATGTGGATAACGGAATGGCGTAAATCCTCAAAACTATGTAGCACTATTTCACAATAATCACCGAGAAATTGCCCCAAATTATCGAGAAAAGGAATATAAGAGCGGAGTAGATGCCGATCTTCTTCAGTAATCTTTTGGTTTGTAGGAAGGTCCATAAGAAATTTTACCCATAATTACAGTTAAATAATTCTAACGTTAAAAGTTGTCGAAATCCATATTTAGTATACTCGGATAATACTGAGTAAAATATTTTTATACTAAGTTAAGTTTTATGATCCTAAGCACATACTTTATTTTCTTAATATGGCTAAATACGGGTATAGGAATTCGAGGAAGAAATTATGAAACTAGGTATTGAAACAGAGTCCTATCACCTATTTTTTCAGCAGGGTGTAATGGATGTTTTTGATTTTATAAATAAAGCAACTGAATTAGGGCTGGATGGGGTCGAATTAAATATCATTCCTGATGAAGGATTACACCCAGAATTTGGTGTGTTAACAAGTGATAGCCCTGAATATTTAGCAAAAGTACGTCAGGCAATTGAAGATAAAAATCTTTATTGTGAATTAGATACACGTTTTACAACACCAAAGGCATTAACAAAAGCAATTGATATCGCTCGAGGAATTGGTGCTGATGTGATACGTACTTATATGTTTCGTCGAGGACAATACAATCCGAAACAATACCCTAAAATTATTCAAGATATTAAGTCTATTGTTCCATTATTAAAAAAATATCGTATACGTCTTGCAATAGAAAATCATGAAGATGAAACGGCTGATGAAATCTTAAATATTGTAAAAAATGTTGATTCTATTTGGGTTGGTGCACATTGTGATATTGGTAATGGCATGATGGCGTGGGAAGATCCTATAGTAACAGTGAGCAAATTAGCACCTTATACATATAGCACTCATTTTAAAGATCATATTGTTACACATGATGATGAAACACTGGTAATTACAGGAATGCCTCTTGGTGAAGGGAGTATTGATATCGATGAATGTTTTCGTTTATTAGTTGAACATTCGCCTGTAACACGTATTAACTTAGAAAACTGTTTTCCCTATACATCTCATTTTGCTAGAGATAAAGGAACGGGGGGAGTATTTGAATTAAGTGGAAGCTTTGAAGTTAAATCACCACCTTTTGATACGCAATTAATTAACCCCTTGGAATATTATTATCCAGCTAAAATTTCTCCTGTTGCATTAAAAACATTAATGGACGCACAAGAGCGTTGTGTACAAGTTTCTGTTAATAAATTAAAAGAACTAAGAAAAAAATATTGT
>NZ_CAWPAV010000099.1:0-45680 GCF_963885725.1 Proteus sp. G4380 | reverse complement strand
GTTGGGTAGGGGAGCGTTCTGTAAGCCTGCGAAGGTGTACTGTGAGGTATGCTGGAGGTATCAGAAGTGCGAATGCTGACATAAGTAACGATAATGCGGGTGAAAAACCCGCACGCCGGAAGACCAAGGGTTCCTGTCCAACGTTAATCGGGGCAGGGTGAGTCGACCCCTAAGGCGAGGCTGAAAAGCGTAGTCGATGGGAAACGGGTTAATATTCCCGTACTGGTGGTAACTGCGATGGGGGAACGGAGAAGGCTAGGTTGTCCGGGCGACGGTCGTCCCGGTTCAAGCAGGTAGGCAGAGTGATTAGGCAAATCCGGTCACTTAATGCTGAGATGTGATGACGAACCACCAAGGTGGTGAAGCAATTGATGCCCCGCTTCCAGGAAAAGCCTCTAAGCTTCAGGTTACCAACAATCGTACCCCAAACCGACACAGGTGGTCAGGTAGAGAATACTCAGGCGCTTGAGAGAACTCGGGTGAAGGAACTAGGCAAAATGGTGCCGTAACTTCGGGAGAAGGCACGCTGGCGGTAGGTAAAGTCCCTCGCGGACGGCGCTGAAGCCAGTCGAAGATACCAGCTGGCTGCAACTGTTTATTAAAAACACAGCACTGTGCAAACACGAAAGTGGACGTATACGGTGTGACGCCTGCCCGGTGCTGGAAGGTTAATTGATGGGGTCAGCCGTAAGGCGAAGCTCCTGATCGAAGCCCCAGTAAACGGCGGCCGTAACTATAACGGTCCTAAGGTAGCGAAATTCCTTGTCGGGTAAGTTCCGACCTGCACGAATGGCGTAATGATGGCCAGGCTGTCTCCACCCGAGACTCAGTGAAATTGAACTCGCTGTGAAGATGCAGTGTACCCGCGGCAAGACGGAAAGACCCCGTGAACCTTTACTATAGCTTGACACTGAACATTGAGCCTTGATGTGTAGGATAGGTGGGAGGCTTTGAAGTGTGGACGCCAGTCTGCATGGAGCCAACCTTGAAATACCACCCTTTAACGTTTGATGTTCTAACCTAGGCCCATAAACTGGGTCGGGGACCGTGTCTGGTGGGTAGTTTGACTGGGGCGGTCTCCTCCTAAAGAGTAACGGAGGAGCACGAAGGTTGGCTAAGCATGGTCGGACATCATGCGGTTAGTGCAAAGGCATAAGCCAGCTTGACTGCGAGAGTGACGGCTCGAGCAGGTACGAAAGTAGGTCTTAGTGATCCGGTGGTTCTGAATGGAAGGGCCATCGCTCAACGGATAAAAGGTACTCCGGGGATAACAGGCTGATACCGCCCAAGAGTTCATATCGACGGCGGTGTTTGGCACCTCGATGTCGGCTCATCACATCCTGGGGCTGAAGTAGGTCCCAAGGGTATGGCTGTTCGCCATTTAAAGTGGTACGCGAGCTGGGTTTAGAACGTCGTGAGACAGTTCGGTCCCTATCTGCCGTGGGCGTTGGAAGATTGAGAGGGGTTGCTCCTAGTACGAGAGGACCGGAGTGAACGCACCACTGGTGTTCGGGTTGTCATGCCAATGGCATTGCCCGGTAGCTAAGTGCGGAAGAGATAACCGCTGAAAGCATCTAAGCGGGAAACTTGCCTCGAGATGAGTCTTCCCTGTCGCTTTAAGCGACCTAAAGGAACGTTTAAGACTAAGACGTTGATAGGCTGGGTGTGTAAGCGTAGCGATACGTTGAGCTAACCAGTACTAATGAACCGTGAGGCTTAACCTGACAACACCGAAGGTGTTTTGTCAGAGAGACGAAACAATAAAGTCAGCTTGTTCAAGATTAAATTACTGGTGACTTACCGAAAGGAAAGAAGCGAGTAATAGACAGAATTTGCTTGGCGGCCATAGCGCGGTGGTCCCACCTGATCCCATGCCGAACTCAGAAGTGAAACGCCGTAGCGCCGATGGTAGTGTGGGGTCTCCCCATGTGAGAGTAGGGAACTGCCAAGCATTAAATAAGACGAGAAAGCCAACCCAATGGGTTGGCTTTTTTGCGTTTATTCTATTTCGCTTACGTTAAATTCTTTATTTATCTTAATAAAACTAGACTTAATAAACTCCCTCAATTTGCCACAGTAATAAATTGTTTTTATTAAAAAATAATCATAAATACCCTTTATATTCCCATTTCTTTATTTCTTGAAAACTGTAAATTTATAAAAAAAACACTTATACACATATATTTAACATTATTTTTATGCAACACTATTTGTCATACAAATGAGTTTATAAATGAGTCTCGGCTTATTTACTTACTCTACATAGATAAAAGCAATGGGAGCATAAGTATGGATGTTAATTTTTATGTAACATGCATTGGTGACGCTTTAAAGTCTCAGATGGCAAGAGATAGCGTATTGCTGTTAGAAAAACTAGGCTGTCGAGTTCATTTTCTCGAAAAACAGGGCTGTTGTGGTCAACCTGCTATTAATAGTGGATATATTAAAGATGCCATTCCAGCGATGAAAAACTTGATTAAAACCTTTGAAGTTAATGACTATCCTATTATTTCTCCTGCTGGATCATGTTCTTTTGCTATTAAAAGTTATGCTAAATATCTGGTAAATGAACCTGACTGGGCTATTCGTGCAGAAAAAATAGCTAATCGCATGTTTGATCTCACCTCCTTTATCGTTAATCAATTAAATATTGTTGATGTAGGTGCAAGCCTTAAAGGAAAAGCTGTTTATCACCCGTCTTGCAGCTTATTTCGTAAAATGGGAGTGAAAGAAGAGCCACTCACATTATTACGCCATGTAAAAGGGCTAGAATTATTACCTTTTGACAATATGGAAACCTGTTGTGGTTTTGGGGGGACGTTTTCGGTAAAAATGGCTGAAATTTCAGGTGAAATGGTCAAAGAAAAAGTTCACCACATTATGGATGTTCATCCTGACTATTTAATTGGTGCGGATGTCAGTTGCTTATTAAATATAGGTGGTCGTTTAGAGAGAGAAGGTCGTCCAGTTAAAGTGATGCATATTGCGCAAGTATTGATGAGCAATGAGGAGGAATTATGTCATTAAAAACAAGCTCTCTTCCTTTTAAAACGCTAATTGATCGTCAAGTTCACGATCAAATTATGCAAAAAGCCGTTGCTAATGCGCAAGAAACTATTGGCCGTAATCGTCAAAAAATGGTTGATGAATTAGGACACTGGGAGGATTGGCGGGATAGAGCGGCACAAATTCGTGATCATGTACTTGCTAATTTAGATGCCTATTTATATCAATTATCTGAAAAAATAGAACAACATGGTGGGCATGTTTTCTTTGCTCAAACGAAAGAAGAAGCCTCTCAATATATTCTCAATATTGCAAAAGAGAAAAAAGCCAAAAAAATAGTCAAAGCCAAATCAATGGTGACGGAAGAAATTGGCTTAAACCCTGTATTAGAAAATGCAGGTATTAATGTTATTGAAACCGATTTAGCCGAGTTTATTCTTCAACAAGCAAAAGATGCCCCATCTCATGTAGTGGTCCCTGCTATTCATAAAAATAGAGCTCAGATACGTCAAATATTTCATGACAAACTGGGTTATAACGGCTCAGATACACCAGAAGAAATGACGCGTTTTGTTCGCCAGAACATTAGAGACGATTTTTTTACTGCCGATATCGGTATTACGGGGTGTAATTTTGCGGTAGCAGAAACAGGTTCTGTTTGTTTAGTCACTAATGAAGGTAATGCACGATTAAGTACAACATTACCCAAAACGCATATTGCGGTGATGGGGATGGAACGTATTGCACCTACTTTTAAAGAGGTAGATATCTTAATTACCATGTTGGCCCGTAGTGCAGTAGGGTTACGTTTAACGGGCTATAATACATGGCTTACTGGCCCTAAAGAGAATGACAACGTTGATGGCCCAGAAGATTTCCATCTTGTTATTGTGGACAATGGCCGCTCGAAGATCATTGGTTCTGAATTTAAAGATATTTTACGTTGTATCCGTTGTGGTGCTTGTATGAATACTTGCCCTGCTTATCGCCATATTGGCGGTCAAGGATATGATTCTATCTATCCAGGCCCTGTTGGTGCCGTCTTAACGCCACTACTTGGTGGATATAAAGACTTTAAAAACCTGCCTTATGTCTGCTCATTATGTACTGCTTGTGATAGCGTTTGCCCAGTAAAAATACCTTTATCAAATCTTATAAAGAAACATCGTGAAGTCATGGTAGAGCAAGGTATAACACCGACAACTGAACGTAATATTACTCGGGTATTTAATTATGTGAACCGCCATCCTATGTTATGGAAAGTTGGGATGAATATGGGGGCTCATGCTACAAAATGGTTTATTAAAGAAGGTAAAGCGCCATTAAATATCGGTGCAATAAAAGCATGGACAGAAGCGAGAAATTTACCTGAAGGTGATGGTGAAAGTTTTCGTAGTTGGTTTAAAAAACACCAAAAAGAGGAGAAATAAGAGATGGATAACAATAAAGAACGCTTTTTATCAAATCTTGCTTCTCAATTAGGTAGGCCGTTAAAAACGCAACCTGAAGCTTTACCTGAACCAGTAAATTTATATCCAGAACAACGATTAACGGAGCTTTCTGATGATGAACTTTATCAATATTTTCTCAATACAGCTCAGTTAGCAGGAAGTACTTATGAAACGACAACATTGTCATCTTTACCTAAGCATTTAGAGACTCTTTGTGAACAGTATGGTTTACCAGTGATATTAACGGGTGATCCACGATTACAGGAAAGTGGGGTGATTGATTATTTATCAGAACACTGTCATGCCAATATTTGGGATCATACTGAGGGTAAAAAAAATATTGAACGGGTAAAAGAGGCAAAAGTCGGAATTGTATTTGCTGAATATGGACTTGCAGAATCTGGCGGTGTTGTTTTATTTTCTGGGGCTGACAAAGGAAGAAGTGTTGGATTGATCCCTGAAACCACGATTTTTGTACTAAAACGCAGTACGATTTTACCTCGAGTTGCTCAGTTAGCAGAAAGATTACATCAAATGGCATTAAAAAATATAAGAATGCCTTCTTGTATTAATATTATTAGTGGTCCTAGTTGCACATCAGATATTGAATTAATTAAGGTTGTTGGTGTTCATGGCTCTTTAAATGCGATTTATGTGATTATTGAAGATTGTTAAATTAAGTCACGCGCCTCTTTATTGAGGCGCTTGCTCTTCTGATTCTAATAGTGCGTAGTTTAATAACTTCTTATTACCATCGATGACCATCATTGACGTTTTTGTTTGATAGCATTCGCTTAAAGGTGAGTAACATTTTTTCGCTGAGTTATGTTCAATACCTAGCCATTGGCTTAATAGCCAATAATTATCTGCGGTGGAAAAAGGTTTATTTAAATTTTCTTTATTGATATTTGGTCGCGTTGCAGATGCGCTATACCAAATAAAGAGCGGTATATTATAAGCTTCTTGGCGAGGACTGTTCACGCCATGGTGATAACGTACTTCTCTATTTTTATCTAATCGTTGTAATGCGTGATCTGAAAAATAGAGTATAGATGCGGGTTTATCTTGTATTTTTTCAATAATTTGGCTGATAAGCTTGTCAGTATAAGCGATAGAGCTATCGTAGCAGTTATCATCTTCTTGTTGGGAAAAGGTTTTAAGGTAAGTGCTAGGAAAACGATTACATGCTGGCTCATGACTACCATAAGTATGTAGGACAATGAGCTTTTTATTTGATGAGTTATCATTAAGCGCATTATCTAAAAATGGCAATAATTCTTCATCATAGCCAATAAATTCATTCCATTTTTTATGTTGGGCCATATTGGCAATAACAGAAATCACACTCGTTTTTGGATTTCCTTTACCTTGGTTACTTAACCAATATGTTTTGAAGCTAGCATGATTGGCAAGAGAAATGATATTATCAGCGTAGTGTTTCTTATCATATAACTCTGTTAGGTTGATATTAGAAAGGGATATGGGTACTGATAATATGGTCACAGGCGCAGGAGAATAAGCTTGCTTAAATAATAAAATATTATTTTTTTCTTTCTCTAAATTAGGGGTAGTATCGTACGGATACCCATAAATTCCTAAATGATCACGTCGTACTGATTCACCAATCAAAAGAATATAAATTTCTGTTTTTTGATCCACTTTATCATAGTTAAAATTAACTTTTTCTGATGTGATCTTTTTGATTTGTCTATTTTCGTGGAAAGTCCGCACTAAAGCTGCTGCATTGTAAAAAGGGGTGTTAAGTAGATAATACTCAGCAAGTAATTGGGTTTTACTCTCTGATCTTATTGCTAAGTTTTTGTATAGAGAAATAAGAATTATTAATATAAAAATAGCAATTAAACATCTTTTATTAGTTTTGTTATTTAAATAACGGGCGCTAATATGTATTAAATAGAAAAAACTGGTAAATATAACAATATAAAAGAGTACATAATATTTATTATAAGAGAGCATACCAACAGTTTCACTTCCATTAGTATTAATGAAAGTTTCTGCTATTGATGATGAAAAGGGAATATCATGTTCACGATAAAAAAACAGTGAGATGGAGAGGTTTAAAGACCATAAAGCTGCAACAATAAAAGTAATCACTTTTCCTATAGTAAACCGATAGATACCTGCGCAGAGCAACATCAGGAGCCAACCGATAATCACCATAGAGAACTTTTGTTCAATATGCAGGGTTGAACCCGCTAATAGTGCAGGTACTATAGATAAAATAAATAAAAGAGAAAAGTTTATTACTTGAGACATGCTTTTATCATTATCACCTTTTTCCATATAGAATAAAAAGTTAACCATTTAGCATTTCATAATACAAGTCTTGTTTAGCTAAAACGAGTCTGAAATTGATATTTCAGTACTTATCTTATCTTTTATTGACTTATTATACTGTTACTTATAGTTATATTTACACTTTTAATTATTGTTATAATAATTTTAATTAATTGATCTTGCTTGAAATTTTTCAATAGACTTAAAATTAAACCACATTAGTTAATAGTAATTTAAAATATCGTATAGATATGTATTTTTAAACCGATATTAATTTAATTAAGTAAAGAGTAAAAAAAAGTGCCAACATTGTTGGCACTTTAAGAATAAAAAACTATTTTACAGATGTTTAATGAGGTTTACCTTGCTCTGCACCAATACCTATTTGTGAGCGAATAAACTGAGCTTCAAATTTCATACGCTCTTGAGTTGCCAGAGAAGAATTATCGGTAATGGAGAATAACCATGAAACGATAAAGGCAATGATCATAGAGAAAAGAGCAGGGTACTCGTAAGGATAAATAGGTGTATCATGACCAAGAATACTCACCCAGATCGTGGGACCTAAGATCATTAAGGTAACGGCAACAATTAAGCCAGACCAGCCACCAATGACAGCCCCACGTGTTGTTAATCCCTTCCAATACATAGAGAGTAAGATAATAGGGAAATTACAACTTGCAGCGATAGAGAAAGCTAAACCGACCATAAAGGCAATATTCTGTTTCTCAAATAAAATACCTAAACCAATGGCGACAATGCCGAGAATAACAACCGTTATTTTCGAAACTTTTAGCTCTTGTCGCTCATCTGCTTGGCCATTTTTAATTACATTGGCGTATAAATCATGAGAAACGGCAGATGCACCTGCTAAAGTTAATCCTGCAACAACGGCTAAAATAGTGGCAAAAGCGACTGCAGAAATAAAACCAAGGAAGAAATTACCACCAACAGCATCCGCTAAATGAACAGCGGCCATATTGGTGCCACCAATTAAAGCACCAGCGGCATCTTTGAACAGAGGATTAGGGCTAACGAGTAAGATAGCCCCGAAACCAATAATAAAAGTAAGAATATAGAAATAACCGATAAAACCTGTCGCATAGAAAACACTTTTACGAGCCTCTTTTGCATCGCTAACGGTAAAAAAGCGCATGATAATGTGGGGAAGTCCTGCGGTACCAAACATTAAGGCAAGACCTAAGGATAATGCAGAGATAGGATCAGAAACTAACCCTCCTGGACTCATGATAGAAAAGCCTTTTTGATGGACGTTAACAGCTTCTTTAAACAAGGTATTGAAGTTAAAGTCCGCCGCTTTCATTACCATGACCGCCATAAAAGTTGCACCGGCGAGTAATAAAATGGCTTTGATTATTTGTACCCAAGTGGTGGCTAACATGCCGCCAAAAAGGACATAAAGAACCATTAAAATACCGACTAAGATCACCGCAATATGGTAGTTTAAGCCAAAAAGCAGCTCGATTAATTTACCCGCCCCTACCATTTGAGCAATAAGATAGAGGGCAACAACAACTAATGAACCTATTGCAGAAAGTGTTCTAATGGGCTTTGGACTTAAACGGTAAGAGACAACATCAGCAAAAGTATAGCGTCCTAAATTACGCAAACGTTCAGCGATAATAAATAGAATGATTGGCCAGCCGATTAAAAAGCCAATAGAGTAGATAAGTCCATCATAGCCAGAAGTGTATACTAACGCTGAAATTCCTAAAAAGGAGGCGGCAGACATAAAATCACCAGCGATAGCCATACCATTTTGAAATCCGGTAATTTTGCCACCCGCAGTGTAATAATCAGACCGTGATCGTGTTCGTTTAGAGGCCCAGTAAGTAATATACAGTGTTAAGCCAACAAAGATCAGAAACATGATAATGGCTTGGAAGTTAATTGGCTGTTTTTCACCCCCTTCTGTTATCGCTGCGGCTAATACATTGGGGGATAATAACGTTAATAGTGATATGGCGTAGTGTTTATTTTTCATTTTTCTACCTCACCAAGAATTTCTGCCGTTAATTTGTCAAACTCTGTATTTGCTCTAATAACGTAAATCCCTGTTAGTAGAAAAGAGGCGATAATTAAGCCAATACCGATAGGAATACCTCGTGTAATGTAACTGCCTTCATAGAGCGGTGTACCTAACCATTGTGGATAAAAAGCAATCAGCAATATAAATGAGACATACATAACAAGTGTAATAATCGAAAGTCCCCATGAGAAACGACTACGTTTTTTAACCAGTTCTTTAAAGCGAGGGTTATTTTCTATCTCTTGATAAATATTGGGATTCATCAGAGTTCTCCTCAAAATAATTATTTGGTTTATTACATGATTTAGAGGTGTTTATCCCCGCATGTCATGAATTTGTGATAAGAGAGCCCTGCAAAGGCATAAAATGCCTTTGCATAGTAGTATTCCGGTTTTATTGACTGCTGTATTATTTGAGCACTAGCTCTTTAAATGGTCAGTGATAGAGACTGTTTTTCTTCTAACAGTTTTTCTACAACGCCTGGATCGGCGAGTGTTGAGGTATCTCCAAGGTTAGTTGTGTCGCCAGAGGCAATTTTACGCAAGATACGACGCATAATTTTCCCAGAGCGTGTTTTAGGTAAGGCATCTGTCCAATGAAGGATATCAGGTGTTGCTATTGGGCCTATCTCTTTACGTACCCAATTGCGCACTTCTGTATAAAGCTCTGCCGTAGGCTCTTCACCATGATTTAGCGTGACATAAGCATAAATAGCTTGTCCTTTTATATTATGGGGAATACCAACAACAGCCGCTTCTGCAATTTTAGGATGGGCGACAAGTGCGGATTCAATTTCGGCAGTACCTAAACGGTGACCAGAGATATTTAAAACATCATCAACACGGCCTGTTATCCAATAATCACCGTCCTCATCACGACGGGCACCGTCACCTGAAAAGTACATGCCTTTAAAGGTCGAAAAGTAAGTCTGTTCAAAACGGTCATGATCGCCAAATAATGTTCTTGCTTGGCCCGGCCATGAATCTACGATCACCAAATTACCTTCACAAGCACCGTCTTGTATTTCCCCCATATTGTCAACAATTGCAGGTTGTACACCAAAGAATGGACGAGTCGCTGAGCCTGGTTTTAGATCCATTGCTCCCGGCAATGGGGTTATCATGAAACCTCCTGTTTCTGTTTGCCACCATGTATCAACAATAGGGCATTGGCTACGTCCCATTTTTTGATAAAACCATTCCCAAGCTTCTGGGTTAATAGGCTCTCCTACTGAGCCTAAAATACGTAAAGAGGTTCGTTGCGTACCTTCAATGGCTTTGTCTCCTTCCGCCATTAATGCGCGGATCGCAGTAGGTGCGGTATAGAGAATATTAACTTGGTGTTTATCAACAATCTGAGCCATACGATTGACGGAGGGGTAATTGGGGACGCCCTCAAACATCACTGTTGTGGCACCATTTGATAGCGGGCCATATAACAAGTAGCTATGGCCAGTTACCCAACCGACATCCGCTGTACACCAATAAATCTCACCATCATGATAGTCAAAGGTGTATTTAAAGGTCATTGAGGCATAAACAAGATAACCGCCAGTGGTGTGCAACACGCCTTTGGGTTTCCCCGTAGATCCTGATGTGTAGAGAATAAAGAGTGGATCTTCTGCGTTCATGACTTCCACATCACATTCTGTACTGACGCCTTGAACAATTTCATCCCACCATAAATCGCGTCCTTCAATCCATTGTTCTGTTTGCCCTGTTCGACGTAAGACCACAACATGTTCAATAGGCGGGATATCCACATGAGTGAGGGCATCATCAACATTTTTCTTTAAGGGTATTGCTCTACCAGCACGTAAGCCTTCATCTGCGGTGATCACTAATTTTGCTTTAGAGTCAATAATGCGCCCTGCCACTGCTTCTGGTGAGAAACCACCAAAAATAACAGAATGAATAGCCCC
Source organism: Proteus sp. G4380 (assembly GCF_963885725.1). Classification (NCBI taxonomy): domain Bacteria; kingdom Pseudomonadati; phylum Pseudomonadota; class Gammaproteobacteria; order Enterobacterales; family Morganellaceae; genus Proteus; species Proteus sp. G4380. The sequence goes on along the minus strand of NZ_CAWPAV010000099.1, from coordinate 34,954 downwards.
AATACGAGTACAAGCCAACATCGCAACAGCCGCTTCAGGAACCATTGGCATATAAATAGCCACCACATCGCCTTTTTTGATACCCAGTTTTTTTAATACATTGGCGAATTGACAAACATCTTGATGAAGTTGGCGATAGGTAATGCTTTTCGATTCATTAGGGGAATCACCTTCCCAAATAATAGCAACTTGATCCGCGCGTTTTTCTAAATGGCGATCAAGACAGTTTTGGCTAATGTTAAGTTGCCCATCTTCAAACCAGCGAATACGGACATGGCCTGGATCAAAGGAGGTATTTTTCACGATAGTATAGGGGGTTATCCAATCAACAATTTTCCCTTTATCTGCCCAAAAGGCCTCAGGGTTTTCGATGGATAATGCATAATCTTTTTGGTATTGCTCTTTATTAATCAGGGCGTGCTCTGCAATGTTTGCAGGAATGTGATGTTGGTTTATTTTTGTCATAATTGTTCTCCTTACTGTTGTTAATACTATGTCAAAAAGTCGTTAACAAAAGAGGGTAAAGAGACATTGTTTCTTTTTTGCGCATAAGATCACGAAATAATGGAAATGCTTTTCATGGCGTGATCAATTAGTGCTAAAGGTTGTTATGTATAATTTATCTACCTTTTGAGTATTTTATGAAATATTAAACCAATGATAAGCTTTTTATTTAAAATAAAATACTGTGAAAATTGATGTCACTGGGTTGGATAAAAAAACCACAAAAATAATATGGATATGATAATGATTTTCATTAACATTTTTTTCACTATAATAAAGGGATAAATCACATGGCGTGATCGAATATAAAACAGCACTGGAGATTAATATGAGCTATACATTACCTGCACTCCCTTATGCTTATGATGCGCTAGAACCTCATTTTGATGAGCGCACAATGGAAATTCACCATACTAAGCATCATCAAACTTATGTGAACAATACTAATACTGCGTTAGAAAAACTGCCTGAATTAGCGGGTTTAGAAATTGATGAACTCGTTAAGAATTTACATAAAGTACCTGCTGATCAACGTACCTTTGTACGTAACAATGCGGGTGGTCATTCTAACCATACCTTCTTCTGGAAAGGATTAAAGCTAGGCACTCAATTACATGGTTCATTAAAAGATGCCATTGAACGTGATTTTGGTAGTGTTGATGCATTTAAAGAGTTGTTTGAAAAAGCCGCTGCTAGCCGTTTTGGTTCAGGTTGGGCATGGTTAGTATTAAAAGATGATGGAAAATTAGCTGTTGTTTCTACCGCAAACCAAGATAGCCCATTAATGGGTGAAGAGTTAGCAGGTGCATCTGGCTATCCAATTATTGGCTTAGATGTATGGGAACATGCGTATTACTTGAAATATCAAAACCGTCGTCCTGATTATATCAAAGCATTCTGGTCTGTAGTTAACTGGGATGAGGCGCAAAAACGCTATCAGAGCAAAGCATAATATCGCTATCATTCTCTTTTCTCTCTATTTATCAATGCCGACAATTATTGTCGGCATTGTTTATTTAGCCTGCTCTCTTTATTATAAAAGGACTTTTTTTCATTGAGGTAATGAGTTATGCGCTATTTCCCCAGTGTTTTTATTGGCAATATCACGACGACTGCAAATGGATTTACCAGTGCGATCACCAAAAGGCTGGTGGATGGGCATATTAAACTAACATCACTGGGCTTAGCAGGTGATGAGCAAGCAGAAAAAGGGTTTCATGGTGGGCCTGATCGCGCTTTGTGCCATTATCCTCAAGAACATTATCATTACTGGTCTGAGCAATTTCCTCAACTGGCTGACTTATTTAATGCTCCTGCGTTTGGTGAAAATATTTCGACTACCGGTCTGACAGAAGAGAATGTTTTTATTGGTGATATATATCAATGGGGTGACGCTTTAATTCAAGTGACCCAGCCTCGTTCACCTTGTTATAAGTTAAACACGGTGACTGATATCAGCGATTTTTCACAACTGATGCAAGATAGCGGTTTTTGTGGTTGGTTATATCGCGTGATAAGTCCCGGCGAAGTAGGCTGTCATCATCCTTTGGTTCTACGCTCAAGAAATAGCGATATCTCTGTCAAAGAAGCAATTGCTATTGCTTTTCATATGCCATTTGATGAGGAGTCGTATCGTCGCTTATTAGCAGCGGCAGGACTATCTGCTAGTTGGTGTAAAACCATGCAGTTAAGATTGCAAAAACAAACTATTGAAAGTTTTGATAGAAGGCTATTTAAGAAATAGTCAGAAAATAGGCCAGCAGTTATCTGGCCTATAATAACGATTATGGGTGAGCAATAAACCCAATAGCTTCATAAACCTTATCTAAGGTTGTTTGAGCGCGCGCTTTCGCCTTATCGGCACCTTCTTTCATGATTTTATTTAATAGTGCTTCATCATTACGGAAGGTGTTAAAGCGTTCTTGAATATTTGTCAGCATATCTGATACAGCCTCAGCAACCGCGCCTTTTAGATGACCGTACATTTTGCCTTCAAATTCAGCTTCGAGTTCAGGGATAGTTTTACCTGTTACACCCGCTAAAATATCTAATAAGTTAGAAACACCAGCTTTGTTTTCTAGATCATACGCAACGCGAGGTGGCTCTTCTGAGTCTGTAACAGCACGTTTTATTTTTTTCGCCGCCGCTTTGGGATCTTCAAGTAAAGCGATAACATTATTGCGGTTATCATCAGATTTAGACATTTTCTTAGCGGGATCTTGTAATGCCATCACGCGTGCGCCACCTTTTGGAATAAAAGGATCGGGTACGGTGAAAATGTCCCCATAGATGGCATTAAAGCGTTGGGCAATATCACGGCTTAATTCAAGATGTTGTTTTTGGTCAATGCCAACCGGTACTTGGTTGGTTTGATAAAGGAGGATATCGGCTGCCATTAAGACGGGATAATCAAATAATCCTGCATTGATATTTTCAGCATGACGAGCTGATTTATCTTTAAATTGGGTCATACGGCTTAATTCACCAAAGTAGGTGTAGCAGTTTAGCGCCCAGCCTAATTGTGCATGTTGTGGAACATGAGATTGTACAAAAATTGTGCTTTTTTCAGGATCAATGCCACAAGCGAGATAAAGAGCCAGTGTATCTAAGGTTCTTTTTCGCAGTTCGGTAGGATCTTGGCGTACAGTGATGGCATGTTGGTCAACGATACAGTAAATGCAATCGTAGTCATCTTGCATTTGTACCCACTGACGTAGTGCTCCCATATAGTTCCCGATAGTTAACTCACCAGAAGGTTGTGCACCACTGAATACAATAGGCTTTTGAGCCTTTTTTTCTACTGAAGTCGTCATGTTAGTTCTGTTCCACTGTTGTCATTGACGTAATATCAAGGATAGAGAGCAAATCAGCAAAATCGTCGAGTATAAAATCGGGTTTGCTATCTGCAATGGGTTCACCGTAGTTATAACCATAAGTTAACCCCACACAAGGGCACTGTGCTGCTTGTGCGGCGATAATATCGTTACGGGAATCTCCGACAAAAAGAAGCTCTTCTTTTTTAACACCAAACGTGCCCATTGTTAAATATAATGGCGCTGGATGGGGTTTTTTTTGTTTTACATCATCACCACCAAGCACCAATGAGAAGTCGTTGTCTATACCTAATTGCTTTAACAGTGGTTGGATAAAAGGAGTGGGTTTATTCGTCACTATGCCTAAGGAGAGAGAATACGAAGCAAGTTTTTCTAGTGTCTCTTTAACGTGTGGAAATAGATTGCTTCCTGTTTTGACAGAGTTTGCATAGCACTCATCAAAGAGATCACGTACCTCTTTTAATAAAGTATCGGTGACATCTTTAACTCCACAATGTTGTAGGGCGCGCTTTAATAGCATATCAACACCATTACCAACCCAAATGGTGACATGGTGTTTATCCACTGTTGGGAAGCCTTTTGCTTTTAGTGCATAGTTTGTGGCTTCTGTTAGCCCAACAGCGCTGTCAGTTAGTGTACCATCAAGATCAAAAGCGATAGCACGAATACCTTTGAGTTTTTTTTCTGTCATTTCGATACCTTATCTAATTCTCGGCGCATATTGTCGATAACCTGTTTATAATCTGGCTGATTGAAAATAGCAGAGCCAGCAACAAACATATCCGCACCTGCTTGAGCAATTTCGGCAATATTATCAACTTTGACACCGCCATCAATTTCTAAACGAATGTCATAGCCACCATCATCAATCATCTTGCGAACTTGACGTAATTTATCGAGTGTCTTTGGTATAAATGATTGACCACCGAAGCCAGGGTTTACTGACATCAGAAGAATAAGATCTAATTTATCCATTACATAATCGAGATAGTTGAGAGGCGTGGCAGGATTAAGGACTAAACCTGCTTTACAGCCACAATCTTTGATTAATTGAATAGTGCGATCAACATGCTCACTGGCTTCGGCATGAAATGAAATATAGGTTGCTCCTGCTTGTGCAAAATCAGGAATAATACGATCAACCGGTTTTACCATTAAGTGGACATCAATAGGTGCTGTGATCCCGTAGTTGCGTAGCGCTTTACAAATTGGTGCACCGAACGTTAAGTTAGGGACATAGTGATTATCCATTACATCAAAATGAACCACATCAGCACCTGCAGCGAGCACTTTCTCCGTATCTTCACCAAGGCGGGCGAAATCTGCAGATAAAATAGAAGGGGCAATCAGAAAATCTTTCATCGCGTTCTCCTGACAACACTCCCATTGTCGGGAAGTGTTAACGATTATTTATATAAGGCTAGTAATTCGTTCACTTTGCTACGACCTAGTGTGTTGCTACTAATTGTTCTTCTGACTTTCACACTATGTAGCTCTTTCGCGTCTACATACCACTCTTTTGTTAACGCAGTTTCATGATTTGATATTAACACGGGTATCTGTCTCTCGTAAGCCAACATTGAGGCAAGTTGAGCTAGATGCTGTTGTTCTTGGAAACTAAAGCTATTTGTATGGTATGAGGTAAAATTTGCCGTCGGTGATAACGGTGCATAAGGTGGATCACAGTATACAACAGAACCTTTGGTGGCATTTGTCATGGTTGATGAATAGCTTTGGCAGACAAATAAGGCTTTTTGTGCTTTTTCTGAAAACCAAATCAATTCGTCTTCTGGAAAATAAGGTTTTTTGTAGCGACCAAAAGGAACATTATATTCACCTTTGGAGTTGTAACGGCATAATCCATTGTAGCAATGACGGTTTAAGTAGAGAAAAAGCACACTGCGTTGGTATGGATCTGTTGATTGATTAAAGTCTTGTCGTAGTTGATAAAACTCTTCTGCATTATTCATCTGAGGGGTGAATAATAGTTGAGCATCCTTCATAAATTTTTCAGGATACAGTTTTACCGTATTATAGAGATGGATGAGATCGCTATTTATATCGGCAAGAATATATGAATCATATTCTGTATTTAAAAATACAGAGCCAGCACCCATAAAAGGTTCAATTAAACAGTTACCTTGAGGTAGATGACGCTTAATGTCATCTACCAAAGGGTATTTACCACCAGCCCATTTTAGGAATGCGCGTTTTTTTTTCATGCCGTCCAAATTTCTCAATCGTTTCAGAGTCGCCGATTGTACTCTGTTTCAGACAGCATATCAGCGGTGAACATCGTTAACTTATTTTTTTAGATCCTGATGAACATGTTTCATAGGTCTAACCCAAGGTTTTTTAGCTTGCACAGCCGCCGGTAATGAAGCCACGGCCTGTTTTGCTTCGCTTATATTACGATAGTTACCATAGATGAGTACATACCAAGGATTACCATTACGCTGGGTTTTATAAATAGCGTAGTTTCCATTAAGATTTTTTTTAGCGAAAGCTTCTAACGTATCTTGGCGACTCGCACCACTTAGCTGCAAAGTATAATTTGTTGCAGGAATGGCTGCTAGGTTATTTGCTGATAAGGCTCCTGATGCAACGGGTTTTGTGGTTGGTTTTGCCACAGGCTTAGTCTGTGTGGTTGCAGGAGGTGTTACCGGCTTGGTTGGTGTAGGTTTGACCTCTGGTTTTTGTGTTGGTGCCGGTTGTGGTTTGGTCACCGGAGTTTGTGGCGTTGTCGGTTGGTTTTGTGTATTTTGCTGTTGTTGATTAACAGCTTGGTTAACACCTGCTTGTTGTTGATTGAGTGAATCAACAATATCTCCTGGGATCTCAACACGTTGACCTTGAGAGTCAATCATTGGGGGGAGATTTTGAGATGGCTGCGTTGTAGGCTGCTGTATTTGTTGGCCCGTCAGCTCCTGAGGTGTGGATGTTTGATTGTCTGTTGATGTTACCGAAGGCTGAGACAGTTCAATATTCTTTTCTGTTCCTGTTGTTGAGGCCGTTGTTTCTTTATCACTGTCTGGTGATTTCAGCGCAGAGCTTATCGCAATAATTAAAAGAATGAGAACCAGTACCCCAACACCTATCATCATCTGTTGACGGGATACAGAGAAACGAGCATTTTTTAATGGGTTATTACGAGGTCGATTAGTGCGACGTTCGGGTCTATCCGAAGTATCAGGTTTGAGTGAGTTATCGCCACTCTTAATTTCATTTTCAGGTTTGAACTCGTCCATTATGCCCTCCGTCAGAGCGTCAAAAAGCGAAAGTTAGCCATTACCTCTAGTATAAGGATGAAACGCTTTTTCTGAAACGTCACATTTGAGATTATTAACCAGAATTTTCCTTAAATAGACTTTCCAGTTTATCTCTCGTTAGGTGATGGTATGCTTAATTTGCATTAATGCATGATGTTATCGCTTTATACACTTGTTCGCGAGATATATCCGCACGTAGTTCTGATTGACCGATACCTTTTGGTAGTACAAGGTGCAATTTACCCGCGGAAACTTTTTTATCTCGCATCATATGAGGTAAATAGTCTTCAGGTTGCATCTCATCAGGGCCATTGACGGGAAGATTTGCTTTTTTAAGTAATTGGATCACTCGCTGAGTTTCTGCTTGAGTAAATTGACCCAAATCTTGTGCGGTTTTAGCCGCCATAACCATACCCGCAGCGACAGCTTCACCATGTAGCCACACACCATATCCCATATGTGCTTCAATTGCGTGACCATAAGTATGACCTAAATTAAGTAAAGCTCGTAGACCACTCGTCTCTTTTTCGTCTGCTGCGACTACTTGTGCCTTAAGTTCACAGCAACGGCGAATACAGTAAGCCATGGCTTTAGGTTCAAGCGCTATCAGTTTATCAATATTGTTTTCAAGCCAGATAAAGAAGTCTTTATCTAAAATAATGCCATATTTAATCACCTCCGCTAAGCCTGATGACAACTCACGAGGAGGAAGCGTTGCAAGACAATCGAGATCGATAACAACAGATGCCGGCTGATAGAAAGCACCAATCATATTCTTACCCAGTGGATGGTTAACTGCTGTTTTTCCACCGACAGAAGAATCGACCTGTGATAATAACGTAGTAGGGACTTGAATAAAACGTACACCACGTTGATAACTTGCAGCCGCAAAGCCTGTTAAGTCACCAATAACACCACCCCCTAGTGCGAGCAGTGTTGTATCTCGATTGTGATTTTTTTCTAATAATGCAGTAAAGACATCATTCATTACCGTCAGGGATTTATACTGTTCCCCATCAGGTAAAATCACGCTATCAACCAAAACACCTTGTTGTTCTAAGGTGTTTGTTACCTTGTCTAGATAGAGCGGCGCAAGTGTCACATTTGTGACAATCATCACTTGTTGCCCTTTTTTTAAAGGTAAAAAGGTTTCAGGCTGGTGAAAAAGGCCAGAAGCAATGGTAATGGGATAGCTTCTTTCACCTAAAGTCACAGTGATTTTTTCCATAGCAACGGCCTTCTTCAAGTAGTCTTTACTTTCATCTCATCTAAAGAATTTATTAGTTTTTCTCTAATAATTCAATAATTTGATTTGCAACGATTTTTGCACTCTGATCATCAGTATGAATGGTGATATCAGCAATCTCTTCGTAAAGAGGATTACGTTCTTCTGCGAGGGTTTCCAGTACATCACGTACGGGTTCAACACCTTGCAATAAAGGACGTTTTTTATCTCGCTGAGTACGAGCAAGTTGTTTTTCAATGTTGGTTTCTAAATAAACAACAACACCGCGTGCTGATAGTCGGTTACGGGTTTCTCTTGATTTCACCGAACCACCACCTGTTGCTAGTACAATGCCTTGCTTTTCAGTAAGTTCGTTGATTATTTTTTCTTCACGTTGACGGAAGCCTTCTTCGCCTTCTACATCAAATACCCAACCTACATCTGCACCTGTACGTCGCTCAATTTCCTGATCGGAATCATAAAATTCCATACTAAGTTGTTGAGCTAACTGACGACCAATAGTGCTTTTGCCGGCACCCATAGGCCCAACCAGAAAGATATTACGTTTCTCTGCCATGTTTTTGGTATTACTAAGATATTCGTTAATGATAACCCGCCCCGCCAAATTCATTCAGCGACGGGACCTAAACTGAAATTTATGAGTGTTTATTTCATTCACGCCTGATAACGTGTGTATCTACTCTCATATTAAAACTGAGTTTTTTCAGTAGAACGCTATTAAATAACCACGTGTTGTCGCAAGCGACAACACAGGATAAAAATCCCTTTGCCTACAGTACATAACAAGATATGACCTATAAAAATTATATTATCTTTGTTGGCAATGCGGAGATTCTAACACAATTTAGCCGGAAAACCGCATCTGATCACTTTGTCTTTTCTGTCATCAGTTGATCAATATTACATATAAAAAGCCCTACCTCCAAGAAAGAGGAAGTGCATAAAATGTATCCGTATTATCGTTGTGATGTTTCAGGCCCACTCAATTAGCTAACCCTTGTAAGCTAAATCGTCCTCAGCGTCAAATCTATAAATAGAGATTATAAGAAAAAACAATGAATAACTTACAGTTTTACCTTGGCAGAAATAAGGTAATTGTTTGTATTATAATAAAAAAATAAATCACACTAAGAAAATTAGATTAATTTGGGTGTAATAAAAATAACCAATTCATGACGACTATGTTGGTCACGCTTATGGCTAAAAAGTATCCCTAGTAATGGCAGTGAAGATAAAAAAGGAATTTTTGCTGCATGCTGTTGCTGCTTTTGTTGAAATATTCCTCCTAACATCAGAGTCTCACCATCATGAATAGTAACTTCTGTCATTATTTCTTGTTTATCTATTGAAAGGTGTTCACTACCTCCTTGTACTAAGGCAATACCTGGTGTGTTTTGACTAATTTTTAATAGCAATCTAATTTTATTGCTTCTTTGAATGATCGGCGTTACCTCCATCCCCAAAACAGCCTCTTTAAATTCAACTCGGATGGTATCGTTATCTCTGCTGACATAGGGAATTTCGGTTCCTTGCTTGATAGATGCCGTTTTTTCATGTGCAGCCGTTAATCGAGGACTGGCAATGATGGCGAGTTGTTTCTCTTGTTCTAAGGCGCTTAGTTCTAATTCTAAAAGGCGACTATTAATTCTGGCGATATTAAAGGCTATGTAATGTAAGGGGTTTTTTGTTTTTTGATGCAGTGCCAATGCGGCAAGAGAAGGTGCTGTGAGCGGTGCTGATGCTATGTTATGGGGTGTTGTAGTATTGTTTGATGTACCTTCTAAATTTGCCGATTTCATATTGAGTAATCCCCACTGCGTTCCTAACTCATTTAACGCATCCTGACTGCTACTGATGATATGTGCGGTAATATGCACCTGTTGCTGTGGTGTTTCTTTAATTTTTAACCAATCAGAAATTTCAGTATGTGCTTTTTCTGTATCAATAATGGATAAGCTATTTGAATCTTTATCTATGGCTATTCGTCCATGATCACTGAGTAATGAAATTCCATAGTTCGTTAACTGCTGTGCCACGGTGGTTACATCAGCATACTGTAGTGGGTAGATACGATGGTGTAATGTGCTGTTTTGGTGTTGAAGAGTTTCACTATTATCTGTTTTATCAATGAAATGGTGAGTGTTATTACTATCAATAGGTTGTTCTGGATAAAAAGGATCTCTGGATTGAGCAAAACCAGCAAAGCACAAGATAGATAGTAGTAACAGCAAATAAAAAAAGACGCTTTTCATAATATTTCACTCTGACTTCAAAGGCGCTAGAACATTTGGTGTCGTTATGTCGACTAAATTCAATTCAACTGAGAGTAAATCAGGGGGGATAGGCGAAATGAGCAGTGCAGAAAGAGCGCAACCTGCTTGATGTAGATGCGCTAATAACGTTAGTAATTGTGAGTAAGAGAGTGAAAAACGTAGCTTAAAACTATTATCGACACTATGTTGCCAACTATGAGGTATCAAGTGATGGTTATCGATTATCTGTTGTAAACGCTGATAGGCTGAGCCTGTTTGTGGTGGAAGTTTATAGTCATGTTGTAACGCTTTTAATAAGGCTATAGCAGGAGACGAATGCAATATCGACTGCAGTTGTTGTATCTGCGTTTGGTGTTGGCTAATAAGCTGTTGTTGCGCGGTTATGTCCTGCTGATAGCCCGAAAAGCTGAATAAATAACATAACAAACTCACTATTATAGAAGGGGCTAAACTTAAGAGTGCCTTTTGCCAAAAAGGTAAAAGGGCGAAATAAATTACCCAATTAGTCTTTATTTTCATTGTTATCGACATCCTGTTCGCTATGTCTATGTTGAGATACTTGATATTGCCAACTCTGCCACTTACCAGAAAACCTTATTTCGCTGTAACGGGGATCTTGTTTGCTCTGTTGAAAAGAGGAGAGTGTTAATGATGTCAGGTTGGGGTGTTGGTTAACTTTAGATATAAAAGTAAGTGCCTGCTCACAAGGAAGCCGCACCTGAAGCGAAAATGTTGCATCATTTTCAGAAAACTGCGCGATATAACCTTCCATAGGGAGCAGTGTTTCTAGTGCTTGAAAGAAAGCGAGGTAACTTAAATAGTGAAGCCAATGTTGATAATAATGCCAATAACGCTGTTGATATAAGCGGGTGATTTTCTGTTCATGTTGGTCATTGTGATATTGCTTTTGTAGTGAGTACTCACGTTTTTGATATTGTGATTGTAAAAGTGAGAGTGTTTTTACTTGTTGTACTAAATAATAAGCGTAGTAACCGCAAGCACTGAATGTAATAACAACGAGTATCATGCTCCAATAAAGCCACCGTTGTGCTTGATGTCGATATAAGGCTTGACGCCAAGGAAGAAAATTTATTTGATACATGCTGTCTCCCAAGGACGCAAAGCTAAACCAATGGCAATTAGAGGTAGCGTCTTTTTGGGCGGTATAGACATAAATAGCCGCTCTTTTTGGGTTGGCCAAATAGGCATTTGTTGGCGAAAGTATTCTGCATTGTCACCTGAGAAATAACATTGCTCCTGTGGCCAATGATGCTTGATGAGTAATTGCTGTAATTGTTTTTCTTGCTCTTGGTGGTCTTGATAAGAAAGAGTACCGTAATGGGGCATCTCTTTATCTGCACAAACCCAAAGCATTTGATTATTTTGACAAAAAATTAATATGCTGTGAGGCGATATGTTGAGATGTGTGGCAACATAACGCAACGCACAAGCTGGAATATCAATCGCAGTGATGGTTAAGTTTATTTTGGCGAATAAGGCAATATAAGTCTCTATCAGTGTCTTGTTATGTAAATGGATGGCGAGATGTTGGTTATGTTGCCGATAATCGAATTGTACCGCTTGTTTGGTGACTTGTTGATGAGATGTGGCTCGGAGTTGTGCTAATCGATAATAGGCTGCTGGTGTCAGGGAAATCAGGTTAGATAAGGCAATGGTATGATAACTTGCCACTGTATCGGGTAATGCCAATGCAATACGGTTGATTGGCGGTAGAGATTGTTGCCATCGTTTTAAGATAGTTCTTAAATTTATATCATCTATATTATCATTAAGAGGTAAAGGGAATTGCCAAAATGCATTGATCTTCCATTGCTTATTCTGCTGAAATACTAAAACAGCATTGATATGATTGATATTAATTTCAATACCAATCTGATAATTATCTGTTTTCATAAATGATATCCATATCTATTGAATGTGTAATAGCCTATTTTCCAAGAGGCGTTACCTTTATACTACGCACTGTTTGTTTATAAACTGCCCAATTCACATTACATGGGAAATTTAAGGTGAAGTTCTTAAAATATTTTTTCATCTTCGTTTTTGCTTGCATAATTTTGGGAGCAGCCTCGATATATGGCATGTATAAATATGTCGAGCCTCAACTACCCGATGTCGCGACATTAAAAGATGTTCGTTTACAAACTCCTATGCAGGTCTTTAGCGCAGACGGAGAGTTAATGGCGCAATATGGCGAAAAACGTCGTTTGCCTCTTACCTTGCAGGAGATGCCTCCGCAATTAATTAATGCCTTTATTGCCACTGAAGATACGCGTTTTCGTGAACATCATGGTATTGACCCTATTGGCATCTCTCGTGCTGTTGTTGTTGCGTTAACATCGGGGCAAGCATCGCAAGGTGCCAGTACCATCACGCAACAATTAGCGCGTAATTTCTTCTTAACACCTGAGAAGAAATTAATGCGTAAAATCAAAGAAGCCTTTTTGGCTATCCGTATTGAGAAAGAGCTTACAAAAGATGAGATCTTGGCACTTTATCTCAATAAAATTTATCTAGGAAATCGCGCTTATGGTGTGGGTGCTGCTGCATATGTTTACTTTGGTAAAAGTGTGCATGATCTTAGCTTAAGTGAGATGGCTGTTATTGCAGGTTTACCTAAAGCCCCTTCGACACTAAACCCACTTTATTCGTATGATCGTGCCTTAAAACGCCGTAATTTAGTGTTACAACGCATGTTGGAAGAGAACTACATTACCCGCGAAGAGTATGACAGTGCTAAAGCTGAGCCCATTGTGGCTAAATATCACGCCCCACAAATTGATTTTTCAGCGCCTTATTTGACTGAAATGGTCAGAATGGAGATGTATCAGCGCTATGGCGAAAATGCCTATACGGATGGTTATAAAATTTACACTACAGTTATCCGCAAAGATCAATTAGCCGCTGAACAAGCGTTACGTAATAATGTTATTGATTATGATATGCGCCATGGCTATCGCGGTGCTCAAGAGGTGCTGTGGCATGCAGGGCAAGCTCCTTGGGATGATAAAGCCATTAACGATAAGCTAAAGGGTATACAGACTTATGGCCCATTAATCCCCGCTGTGGTGTTATCCGCTGATGCTAAAGAAGCTCAGGTGGTATTAAAAAATGGCGATAAAATAACACTCGATTTAAAAGCGGTTCGTTGGGCGCGTAAATTTATTTCTGATACGGCTCAAGGGGCCACGCCGAGCAAAGTTGATGCTGTTGTACATGCTGGTGAGCAAATTTGGGTACGACAAAATAGTGAAAACGATTGGTTATTAGCACAGCTTCCTGAGGTTAATGCAGCTTTTGTCGCATTAGATCCACTTAATGGCGGTATTATTGCGCTGGTGGGAGGTTTTGATTTTGAATTGAGTAAGTTTAATCGCGTATCTCAATCGTTACGTCAAGTTGGTTCAAATATCAAACCTTTCTTATATGCGGCAGCATTAGATAAAGGGTTAACATTATCGACATTACTAAATGACTTACCTATTAGTCGTTGGGATGCAGGAGCTGGAACTGATTGGCGCCCTAAAAACTCACCACCTACTTATGCAGGGCCTATTCGTTTACGTCAAGGTTTAGGTCAATCTAAAAACGTAGTTATGGTGCGCGCTATGCGGGCGATGGGGGTTGATTACGCTGCAGATTATCTATTGCGTTTTGGTTTTCCTAATCAAAATATAGATAGAACAGAGTCATTAGCTTTAGGCTCACCTTCATTTACACCAATGCAAATGGCTCGAGGTTTTGCGGTAATGGCAAATGGTGGGTATCTCATTGAGCCATATTTTATTCAGCGTATTGAAAATGCTGATGGTGAAGTGATCTTTACTGCTGAGCCGAAAGTCGCTTGTCCTGAATGTACCGATATCCCCGTGATTTATGGTGATACTACGCGCTCTATTGCATTATCTGATGATTATATGGAAAACGTCGCACAATCTCAGCAAGCGCAACCGGCAGAAACGGCGCCTGATATTGAGTTAGAGCAAGCTCCTCTTGCTGAAACAGTCAAAGAAAGCCCATATGCTCCTCATGTGATAAGTACGCCACTGGCGTTTCTAATGCATGATGCGTTAAGAACCAATCTCGTTGGTGAGCCGGGATGGTCTGGTACAGGATGGCGTGCATTGCGAGATTTAAAACGTCAAGATATCGGTGGTAAGACAGGAACGACCAATAGTTCTAAAGATGCTTGGTTCTCTGGATATGGTGCTAATATTGTGGCGACTGCATGGATTGGTTTTGATGATAGTAGTCGCAATTTAGGGCGAACTGCCGCAACGGGTGGTGAAGCGGGTGCCAAAACGGCACAACCTATTTGGAATGACTTTATGAAAGTTGCTTTAGAAGGTGTTCCGGTACAAATGATGCCAATGCCAAAAGGCGTTGTTGCCGTTCAAATAGATCGCAATACCGGTAAGTTGGCGGGAGATGGCCCATCAATGAAAGAGTATTTTATTGAAGGCACTCAGCCAACAGAAAAAGCAAAAAGTGAAGTGGGTACACGGATCTTTGAGGATAATGGCGAATCTAACGAGCTATTTTGATTAATATAATAAACAAAAAGTTAGATTAAATAGCGATCTAACGAATAACTAAAGCGGGATAATAGATTGTTTTTCCCGCTTTTTGTTATCTAATAAATAGATATAGATACATCTCATCTTCCAACATGAAAATATTTCATGTTTTGTGTGTAAATCTATTTTGATCTCTCCACTCTTTCCCGTTATAAATAACTATCTAAACGTCTAGATGTCTAAATGCATGTTGGCATATAGTATAAGTAGTCCCCTTGATAGCATAATAAAAACATTAAACTTAATAATAACAATAAGTTATAAATAATAAGAGTGATATGGTCGATTATTGGAGAGAAGATGAGAAAATTATTATTAGTGGTGCTTTTGGCCTGTACTTCATTGGTTTTAACCGCTTGCTCACCAGATGAAGGTGACAAACCGTTAAAAGTGGCAATAAATACAGGGCCAGATCAGCAAATTTGGGATGAAGTTGTTAAGCTGGCAAAAGAAAAGCAGGGATTAGATATTAAGGTGATCACCTTTAATGACTACGTGTTACCTAATGAAGCTTTGCGTAATAATGATGTTGATGTGAATGCGTTCCAAACCGTACCTTACTACGAAGCTCAAAGCAAAGAGCGTGGTTATCAATTTGAAATCATAGGTAAAACCTTTATTTTTCCTATTGCAGCTTATTCAAATAAAATTAAAACCATAGAGGCGCTTCCTGATGGTGCTACCGTCGCCATTTCTAATGAAGCAACCACCCTAGGTCGTAGTTTATTATTACTGCAGGCTCAAGGATTAATTAAATTAAAAGATGGGGTGGGGTATTTACCAACGACACTTGATATTATTGAAAACCCTAAGAAACTTAAATTTGCAGAAATTGATACACCACAACTGACGCGTACGTTAAGTGATCCTAATATTTACCTTTCCATCATCAATAATAACTTCTCTTCACAAGTGGGGCTATTAGCCAAACGAGATGGTTTATTTATGGAAAATACCGATTCTCCTTATGTTAATTTGATTGTTGCCAGAGCCATAGACAAAGATAACGAACGATTAAAAAAACTCGTCGCGGTTTTCCAAAGTGATGAAATTTTGCAAAAAGCGCAAGAAGTTTATAAAGGTGATGCGGTGAAAGCGTGGTAACGCGCTATTTTCTAATAAAAAGAGACGATAGATATCAAGGCCTCCCTATTTGGTGGCCTTAATTTTATCTGGATATCGCGAGCCAATTGTTATTTTGGACAAACTTGTTGCAAATAACGTTGTGCTAAAAAGAGTGCACTGACATTACGAGCTTCGGTAAAGTCGGGATGATCTAATAAGTCCATCATCTTGGCGATAGGCCAACGTATTTGAACTAACGGCTCAGGCTCATCGCCTTCTAATTGTTCAGGGTAGAGATCTTGAGCAATAACAATGTTCATTTTGCTGGAAAAATAGGAGGGTGCCATAGACAGTTTAGCTATCTCGGTTAAAGAGCCGGCACCATAGCCAATTTCTTCTTTTAATTCACGATTGGCCGCTTGTAATGGGGTTTCACCCGCATCAATAGCCCCTTTGGGAAAGCCAAAGTCATAATTTTCGATGCCAACAGCATATTCACGAATAAGGATCAGGTCATCATTGATGATAGGGACTATCATTACCGCTTCCCGGTTAGCGGGTTTCATTCGTTCATAAATACGTTTTTCGCCGTTGCTAAATTCCAGATTAACGGATTGGATCTGAAATAACCGAGAACGGGCAATGTTATCAATATTGAGTATATTCGGTTTTTTTAGTTCTTTCATAACAGCCCCTGATAGGAATAGAGATTAACCTGAATTTAACACATTAATGATAAAATAAATCCAACAATTAGATTTAGCTTTTTAGTGAAAATTGAGTACACTCCGCTACTAAACCCAGTTATTGATTGATTTTTTGGGAGTATTATTATTTATTGATGCGCTATTTTATCTGAAAATGGCATGGTTGGCGGATATAAAATTGATAATATATATAAATTATAACGCAACAACACAAATATAATTCATTGTATTTTAATAAAAAAATAGAACTAAAGAATAGGAATTGCCTTATGTTAGGTGGCATTTCAAATTTGTTATTGTTACTAAGCAACACCAGCATGAGTATGGGGAAAAAATGAGATTATCAGTCATTATATTGGCTATCTTCATGATTAGCCTATTTATAATGGCCGCCTTTCTATTCTTTAAAAGAAGGCGGCTTGATGGCTCATATCATCTTCCATCCCTCGCCAAACCGACTTACCGTAAACTAACACAAGATGATTATGGGGTAATTAGTGACTATTTGTCCTATTTTGGCACCTCTAAGTTTTCTTCTGGGTATTCGTTACAAAACTTTCCTGAAATACCCACTAAAGGTGAAGTCGTTACGACACTGCGTAATATTGTTAATCGGTTTGCGGGATCATCAGAGGGGCTCAATCATTGGCGCTATTACATTGATGCGGTAGAGATCCATATTCCTCCATTACTGGTGCCTTATCTGCAACAAGAAAATGTCCTCGATGTCGTTTGTACTCCTTCTATCCCCATTGTCATTGGTGTGAATGGCCATTTTCTTAAAGATGAAAAATCACATTTTTCTGCGTTAAGTTTAAAACAACTTTCTGAACCCATACTGTCAAATGGCACTTCCACTATCCAGAAAAATGAAGGTGATGCGGCGCATTTATTACATATTCGCCAAGAAACCAACGAAGAGTATCGGTTACATCATTCTTCAGGTTTTTGGAATGGCTCGTTAATTTGCTTAGGGTTAATCTTATGGTTAACGGCATTAATGATGCCACAAGTCTTTCTCCCTTGGATAATGGCTGCGGGAGGGACTTTTCTTGTTTTAGGCTTGTTTCTTATTTATCGACCCATCATCAAATCACGAAAACAAGAAGTACACTGTTTTAAAGGGCGTTTAAAACGCTGGGGACTGTTTGGTAATTTTGATCATGGGCAGGTAAAAAATATTTCGTTGGGGGGAATTGATTTAGTTTATCCTCCACATTGGGAACCTTATATTCAAAATGATATTGATAAGGTGACCTATTTAGAAATGTATCCTAATCATCATGTTATCAAGCAAGGGCCTTATTTATCATTGCATGATGAAGAAAAAAACTATCCGTATAAGCGTTACATTAAAAATATTATCTTTGTTGTTTGTAGCCTATTTATTATAGGTATGCTGTATCTCTATCAACCGTTATCATTATCAATGAAGTTAACTTTTTCATGGATAAAAGAGAGTGAACCTCATTTAGTGACTAACTTTACGGAGTTAGAAACGGCCAAGCTGCATGTAGGGGATATTATTCAGGCCAAAGGTGTCGGAATGTGTTATATGCCTCCAAACCTTTCCAGTAAGAATAATAAAACAATATTTGCACCTTTTGATTGTTCGGGGATTTATTGGAACAACAGCAACCCAATGCCAATGCCTGAGTCTAGTACGATTGAAAAAGCGGCAGCATTATTATATTTGGTTGAAGAGCAGCTACACCCCGTTTCTAACAACCGTGTAAACCCAAGCTTAGGTCAAGCTATTACTAAATCTGGCATGAATCTTTTGGATAATTTTGATGGCATTATCTTGAAAACACAAGATTTATGCCCGAGAGAAAATGAATGTATTCGGCTTAAAATGGCCTTGGTAAACCTAAGTAATGTCAATGATTGGCCATCATTAGTTCAACGTGCAGAAAGTGGCAAATTAACAGGAACCAATGTTTTATTACGTGCTGTTAGCGCTGAGGCCTTGGAAAAGCTCGTTGACACCACCACATCATCTTTTATCTACCGAGAAATAGATAAGGCCGCAATACTGTTAAATAGTCCACCACCGGGTGGTGTGCTTTTAATCAGTGATGAAAGAAAACAGCTCGTTGATTATGCTTCAAATACCAATTCTGTATTTGAACCTACACCATTAGAGCAATGGCGAGAATTACAGCGATTATCTGATATTTTATTACACACACCTTTTAATACTGGAGGTGTAATAACGGGGATGGTAATTGATGCGAATGGTACGTTACAAATCTTTTTGCATAGCATGCCTGACTCAATGACCCTGTTATATTATATCGGTAATACGTTATTATTATTCTTCGCTATTGGATTTTTGATCCTGAATGTATTTTTTATCATCCGGCGCCGGCGACAAAATAATCAACGCATGCATAAAATCAGTCAATATTACGAGCACTGTTTTTATCGCCCTCCTCAGTAAGTTCCTTGTTGTGGAAGGCAATGTGTTTACTCTATCGCCTTCATGAAGAAGTTGAAGTTAAGGAGAGAAAGGGATGAGTCAACCATCGCAAGAAAGCGCTGTCCGTTTAGATAAATGGCTTTGGGCTGCACGTTTTTATAAAACGCGTGCCATTGCTCGCACTATGATTGAAGGAGGTAAAGTCCATTACAATGGTGTGCGAGGCAAGCCAAGTAAAAATGTTGAAGTTGGGGCTGAAATACGCTTACGACAAGGTAATGATGAACGGACAGTTACAGTCTTAATGGTGAGTGCACAGCGCCTAGGGGCGGCCCAAGCACAATTGCTCTATTGTGAAACACCAGAGAGTATTGCCAAGAGAGAAAAAATCGCTCTAGCAAGAAAAATGAATGCGTTAACGATGCCTCATCCCGAACGTCGACCTGATAAAAAGGAAAGACGCACCTTACTTCGCTTGAAACAGACAAATTTACCAGGATCGGATTAAACCGCTCCCCAGCAATGAGAGAAGATTATGTCTAAAAAAGACGCTTTATCACGCTTTTTATTTGAAAAAAGCGCGGTACGTGGTGAATTAGTTACCGTAACGGAAACCTATCAATCAATACTTGAAAATCATCATTATCCTGAGCCAGTTCAACACCTGTTAGGTGATTTATTGGTCGCGACAAGTTTGTTAACAGCTACGCTGAAATTTGATGGTGATATTACCGTTCAATTACAAGGTGATGGCCCAGTACGATTAGTGGTTATTAACGGCAATAATGAACAACAGATGCGCGGTGTTGCACGTTTTAGTGATGATGTTAAAGCCGGTAGCAGCTTAAAAGAGATGATGGGCAATGGCTTTATGGTTATTACCATCACACCTAAAAAAGGTGAGCGTTACCAAGGTATTGTAGCGTTGGATGGTGAAACGATAGAAGCTTGTATTGATAACTACTTTAATCAATCAGAGCAGTTACCTACCCGTGTCTTTATCCGCACAGGTCTGCAAGATGGAAAAGCGGCGGGTGCAGGTATGTTATTACAAGCCTTACCTGCGAGTGCAGAACATAGTGCTGATGAGACAGCAGAACACTTTGAGCTATTAACACAACTTACGCACACCATTAAAGCTCAAGAGCTGTTTACACTTGATACTAAAGAGATTTTACATCGCTTATATCATGAAGAAGATGTGACACTATATGATCCACAACCGATAGCATTCCATTGCACGTGCTCTCGTAAACGTTGTGAAGATACATTAGTAACATTATCTAAAGAAGATGTAGCTCATCTGTTACAAGAACAAGGTAAAATTGATATGGAGTGTGAATATTGCGGTGCTCATTATATCTTCACTGAAGAAGATATTAATAATATCAATAAATTATCTAGCTCTAATTTGCACTGATTCGATTTAGCAACGTAAATCACCCTAAAGGACGCTATTTTGCGTCCTTTTTTATTCAACAATTTTTCTGTAGATTTGTGCATTAGTTCTCGTTATTAACATAAAAAAAATATAAATTTTCAAAATATTGATAACAATCGCTGTTAATTAGTTGTAACACCTTAATAATGCTCATAGAAAAGCCTATTTATCAGGAGCAAAACTATGAACGTTAAAGGTCTTACCCCTAAGGATCTCGAGCAGTACGGTATTCATGACATTAGTGAAGTCATTTATAACCCTAGCTATGACTTATTATTTGAAGAAGAAACTAAGCCAGGATTAACAGGTTATGAGAAAGGCACATTAACCTCGTTAGGCGCTATTGCTGTTGATACGGGGATTTTTACTGGACGTTCTCCGAAAGATAAATACATTGTTCGTGATGATGTTACTCGTGATACTGTGTGGTGGGCTGATCAGGGCAAAGGTAAAAATGATAATAAACCACTCTCACCGCAAGTATGGGCTGATTTAAAATCATTAGTTACTGAGCAGCTATCAGGCAAACGTTTGTTTGTCGTTGATGCCTTTTGTGGTGCTAATGCAGATACGCGATTAAAAGTGCGTTTTATCACCGAAGTGGCTTGGCAGGCGCATTTTGTTAAGAATATGTTTATTCGCCCTACGCAAGAAGAGTTAGAAAATTTTACACCTGACTTTATTGTGATGAACGGTGCTAAATGTACCAATCCAAATTGGAAAGCGCAGGGATTAAACTCTGAAAATTTCGTTGCTTTCAACTTAACTGAACGCATTCAGTTAATTGGTGGTACTTGGTATGGCGGAGAGATGAAAAAAGGTATGTTCTCTATGATGAACTACTTCCTGCCATTAAAGGGTATTGCTTCTATGCACTGTTCGGCAAACGTTGGCGAAAGTGGTGATGTAGCCATTTTCTTTGGTTTGTCAGGGACAGGTAAAACGACATTATCAACAGATCCTAAGCGTAAACTGATTGGTGATGATGAACATGGCTGGGATGATGATGGTGTATTCAACTTTGAAGGAGGTTGTTACGCTAAAACTATCCATCTATCAAAAGAAGCTGAGCCAGATATTTACGGTGCCATTAAACGTGATGCCTTATTAGAAAATGTCGTGGTATTAGCAGATGGTAGTGTTGATTTTGATGACGGCTCAAAAACAGAAAATACCCGTGTATCTTATCCAATCTATCATATTGATAATATTGTCAAACCGGTATCGAAAGCGGGTCATGCTAAAAAAGTCATTTTCTTAACCGCTGATGCCTTTGGGGTGTTACCTCCGGTTGCTCGTTTAACACCCGAGCAAACTCAATATCACTTCTTATCAGGCTTTACTGCGAAACTTGCTGGAACAGAGCGTGGTGTGACAGAGCCAACACCGACGTTCTCTGCGTGTTTTGGGGCAGCATTTTTATCACTCCATCCAACACAATATGCTCAAGTGTTAGTAAAACGTATGCAGGCTTGTGGAGCACAAGCTTACTTAGTGAATACGGGCTGGAATGGTACGGGCAAACGTATTTCAATTAAAGATACTCGAGCGATAATTGATGCCATTTTAAATGGTGATATTGATAAAGCGGAGACTCAAACTCTGCCTGTATTTAATTTGGCGATCCCAACAGCGCTTCCTGGCGTTAATAGCGAAATTTTAGATCCTCGAGACACCTATGCGGATAAAGCACAATGGGATGTTAAAGCGGACGATCTTGCTGATCGCTTTGTGAAAAACTTTGATAAATATACTGATACGCCAGTAGGACAAGCGTTAACAAAAGTGGGCCCTAAACGCTAGTTACTGGTTTTATTGATAAAAAATTCCCTGAGATGAAAGACATCTCAGGGAGTTAACAAGAAAACAAAGTGAAATAAATTGTTTGAGAAAAAGTGGCTTTAGGTTGGTAGCCCAACTATGCTGTTACAGGAGGTAAGTCAAACAGCAAGACTTCACTGTCTTCATCACCAACGAAATAGATAATATCTTCATTCGCGATGGCGATGCCATCACTGGTGGTCGCAATAATGTCATTAATTGCTATCTTTCCTTTAACGACTTGCAACCAAACATTTCTTCCTGCTTCTGGCTGATATTGTGCCTCTTCTCCTTTTTTTAGGTTCCAACGCCACAGCGTCATATCTTGGAACACTTTTAACGAGCCATCACGTGCATCTGGTGACAAAATAAGCTGTTTACTCTCTGTGGTATTAAAACGACGTTGATCGTAACGTGGTGTAATACCGGTGGTATCAGGCATGATCCAAATTTGATAAAAATGCAGGCCTTTATCACTATTTGGGTTGTACTCGGAATGAGTGATACCTGTACCTGCGCTCATTATTTGAAATTCACCGGCGGGTACATTTTCTTTATTACCCATACTATCTTTATGCTCAATATTACCTTCAAGCACATAGGTTAAAATTTCCATATCTTTATGAGGATGGGTACCAAAACCCTCACCGGGCATCACTCTATCTTCATTAATGACGCGTAAGGCGGAAAATCCCATAAAGTTAGCATCGTAATAGCTTGCGAAAGAGAAGGTATGCCAGCTATCTAGCCAACCATGATTAGCGTGGCCTCTTTCATTTGCTTTGCGTAAATAAATCATAATGTGTTTCCTTCTCTGAAGTTGTTGAACACAGTTTACGCAATTAAGCTAAGTAAAAAAGCGGAGGAATTTAATCTGAGGATCCAAATAATTTGAATAAGAAAAAATAAAACAATCGAACAAACGCTAGAAAAGAAAAAGCCAGCACCCGGCTGGCTAAAGTAAAACACTGGAAGCAATGTGAGCAATGTCGTTCTTTCATATGACCCTGAAGGTGGTGCATCTGAAAGTGATTTAATGATAATAGTTCTCACTATCATTTGTAAAGTGTTTTTTTTAATCAAAACAGAAAAAAATAATGCCAATTTTGTTAACTCACTGATTAACGAGTTATTTTATTTTGTTTTTAAAAAAATCATTATAACCAATAAGTTAGCCTATACTTTGTGTGGTTATTTATAAAAATAACGCGCCTACTTAGTCATGTGTCGAGAGATCAATGCTTGGGCACAGGCATAAGCAGAGCTCCATGCCCATTGGAAGTTATATCCTCCTAACCAACCTGTGACATCAACCACTTCACCAATAAAATAGAGACCTGTTATCTTTGTTGCTTCCATCGTTTTAGAGGAGAGATTACGGGTATCAACACCACCTAGGGTGACTTCTGCAGTGCGATAACCTTCTGTGCCATTAGGTAAAACAAGCCATGCTTGTAGCAACGTCGTTATTTGTGTAATACGTTCATTGCTAAGTTGAGCCAGTGAGGTATCAGGCAGTTGATTATTTTCAATCATTATCTCTATAAAACGCTTCGGTAGTAGGCGAGAAAGTGTATTTTTTAATAATTGATTCGGCTGTGCTTGTCGTTTTTCTTGTAAATAGCCTTCCAAATCCGTGTCAGGAAGTAAGTTAATGCTCACATTCTCTCCCGGATGCCAATAACTAGAGATTTGTAAAATAGCAGGACCGGAAAGCCCACGATGAGTAAAAAGAATATTCTCTTTAAATTGGGTGCCATTTTCAGCGGTGACAATAGCAGGGATCGCCACACCAGAGAGCGGGCTGAGTTGTTCAAGTTGTGGCTTGTGTAATGTAAAAGGGACTAAGCCTGCACGAGTGGGCAATACATTAAGGCCAAATTGTTGCGCAATTTTATAGCCAAAAGGGGTGGCACCTAAACCGGGCATTGAAAGTCCTCCGCTGGCAATCACTACAGAGGAGGCGGTTATTGTTTTCCCTCCTACCAAAAGAGTAAAGCCTTCGGCGGTTTTCTCTATTTGAGTCACCTCACTACGTAAGCGAATACTTACTTTTCCTTCATGGCATTCTGCGAGTAATAAATCAACAATTTGCTGGGCAGAATCATCACAAAATAATTGCCCTAATGTCTTTTCGTGGTAAGCAATATGGTGCTTTTGTACTAACTCGATAAAATCCCATTGTGTATAGCGAGCAAGTGCTGACTTACAAAAATGAGGATTATCGGATAAGTAAGCTGATGGCTCGATATACATATTGGTAAAATTGCAACGTCCACCACCAGACATTAAAATTTTTCTGCCGGCTTTTTTGCCATTATCTAAAACTAAAACAGATAATCCCGCTTGTCCTACTAAAGAGGCACAAAAAAGTCCAGCGGCCCCTGCACCTATAATAACTGTATCGAATGATCCCACAATGATGTCTCGTTCTTGGTTGTCTCTGACTACTTAATCAGTGATCTTCGTGTAAAATCAGAGTATTTTGTAAAATTATATGGAGAAATCTGTATTTTTCACCTAAATTCGTATTTGCAAGCAAAAAATTTATCAGAAATTTACTTTTTTTTTATGTTTATTAATTAAATGATATATAAGGAATTATCTTAAAAACCCGTCATTTTCCTTGGTTATCAAATCAAAAAAAGGTTAAATTTCGCTTCCACCGTTCGCATTTGTCGCTGATAATGCGCCGCGTTCATGTCCAACTAACTGGCTTAACGTCTATGCTACATTTGTTTACTGACCTGGAATTTCATACAGGTTTAATGTTGGTTTTAGCACTGATTTTCGTGCTATTTTATGAAGCCATTAATGGCTTTCATGATACCGCAAATGCGGTAGCAACTGTTATTTATACTCGTGCTATGCGTGCGCAATTTGCGGTCGTGATGGCGGGTGTATTTAACTTCCTTGGAGTTTTGCTCGGTGGATTGAGCGTGGCTTACGCTATTGTTCACTTATTACCGACAGATCTTCTGCTAAATGTGAGCTCGGCTCATGGCCTTGCCATGGTTTTTTCGTTGCTGTTAGCTGCCATTATCTGGAACTTAGGTACATGGTATTTCGGTATTCCAGCATCCAGTTCACATACGCTGATAGGTGCTATCATTGGTATTGGTTTAACAAATGCTATCGTGACAGACTCGTCAATCGTTGATGCATTAAACATACCTAAAATGATCAGTATCTTCCTTTCTCTTATCCTTTCCCCAATTATTGGCTTGGTGATTGCTGGCGCGATGATTTTCTTGTTACGTCGCTATTGGAGTGGCACGAAAAAACGTCGTCGTATCCACCTAACCCCTGCCGAACGTGAGAAAAAAGATGGTAAACGCAAACCACCATTTTGGACTCGTACCGCGCTGATTTTATCTGCGGTAGGGGTGAGTTTCTCACATGGTGCGAATGATGGTCAGAAAGGTATTGGTCTTATCATGTTAGTTTTAATTGGTGTCGCCCCAGCAGGGTTTGTCGTCAATATGAATGCTAGCGGATACGATATCACTAAAACTCATGATGCCGTTGTACACTTACAACAGTATTATGAGAAGCATCAACCAGCTCTACAACATGCGATTGAAAATACCCCGGTAGTATCAGCACAAGCTGATCCTAACGACACGGATTTTCATTGTAATAGCGCAAGAACGCCAATTGTTCTCAATCAAACAGAACAAATGTTGTCTGGTATTAGCTCTTATGATGAGCTGAGTGCAGACCAGCGTGCTCAAATGCGTCGCTTACTGATGTGTATTGCTGATACAGCTACGGAAGTTGCTAAACTACCAGAAACTAGCGCCCAAGATGCACGGTTCTTAAAAACATTGAGTCGTGACCTGCTAAATACAGTGGAATATGCACCAATTTGGATCATTATCTCTGTGGCTTTAGCGCTCTCTATCGGGACAATGGTAGGTTGGAAACGCGTTGCGGTCACTATCGGTGAGAAGATTGGTAAAAAAGGTATGACTTATGCACAAGGTGTTTCTGCTCAGGTGACTGCGGCAGTTTCTATCGGTGTAGCAAGTTATACAGGTATGCCAGTATCAACAACACAAGTGTTATCATCTGCGGTTGCAGGTACGATGATTGTTGATGGTGGTGGGGTGCAGACCAAAACCGTGAAAAATATTGCGCTGGCCTGGATCTTAACATTACCAGTGAGTATTGCTTTATCCGGTGTGCTTTATTGGATTTCACTTTCACTGCTGGTGAATAGCTGATAATAATAAGCATCCTAATAGTATTGAGAAACGGTGACTAACTCGTCACCGTTTTTTTATCCCTATAAAACCTACCAAATAATCATGGCGATCAAGCTTGCTACAGCAAGAATACAAAAGCGACTTACTAGGTAGAATTGTCGATAAATCCGTTCACAACGCATAATCACTTCAGGATCATGGTGGTTAGTATATTGGCGTTGATTTATATATCGAATAAGTCTTAACTGTTTTGAAAATTGACCATGCATAGTGAAAAATCCATTCCCATCGACAGATTGGTAAAGTAATGGATCAGATTGGCGCAATATGGTGAGTAATACCCGAATTGATGAGAAATAACGCATCATATTAATCAGGCAAAGAATACACAACGCCCAAAAGATAACAATGACACTAAACATAATCCCCTCCCTAGAATAGCTGATTCTGAGATGAGAAAACCTTTTGCATTTACATGGAAAGGTTAATTTTTCTCTTATTTAAGTCTAGGTGATATTAAGCAAGAAATAAAAGCGAGTTGTTCAAGTTGTTCGCTTTTTCAAAAAAATGATTAAAAAATAACTCTAATAGGGTGTTTTTATTGTGCCTTGTGCATTATTCACATTAATATGTGGATATTGTCGAAGAACGACTCCTCACTTATTTAAAATGGTGTATATTGTTGTTACCGATAGATGCTTTCTTTGATGGTATTTGCACTAAGTTGTGATCAAGGCAACATCTAACTTTCATCATAAAACGTTATATTTAATGTAAAGGATATAGGCGTAATAGCCTTTCCGACCGATTAATCAGCTTATGGAAGGAGTTTACGATGGCTTATAAGCATATTCTAGTTGCAGTTGATTTATCCCCTGAGAGCAACGTCTTGGTGCAGAAAGCTGTATCTATGGCAAAACCCTATAATGCCAAAGTTTCCTTAATTCACGTTGATGTTAACTACTCTGATCTGTATACCGGTTTAATTGATGTTAACCTTGGTGATATGCAACAACGCATCACTGATGAAACACGTAATGCACTAAAAGATCTCTCTGATAACTCAGGTTATGAGATCCAAGAAACACTCAGTGGTAGCGGGGATTTAGGCCAAGTTCTTGTTGATGCGATTAAAAAATACGATATGGACTTAGTGGTTTGTGGTCATCACCAAGATTTCTGGAGCAAATTGATGTCATCAGCACGTCAACTAATTAATACCGTTCATGTTGATATGTTAATTGTTCCTCTGAAAGATGATGAAGAGTAATCAACTGATTATTTAAGCAAAAAAAATGCCTGCTTATGCAGGTATTTTTTTGTCCAAAAATCCTGATTTTATTAGCCTTTAGTGAGGTCAAGCTTTTTTTTTTGTCTAATTGTAAAAAAAATGTCTTGAAGTAGGAATACATTTTAATGATATATTCAATAGGCAAAACAATATCAACCTCACATAAATCCCAAAAATATTCCGAATAAATGAGGTTATGCCAACATCACATTACATAAAAAGGAATAGCTGAATGAATAGATCTGGCTCATTATCTTCGTTTTTAGAAGAGGTAGAAAAATATAACGCTCATCAACCTGAATACCATCAGGCGGTACGTGAAGTTTTTACCACTCTGTGGCCTTTTTTAGAGAAAAATCCACAATATCGTGAACAATCATTACTTGAGCGCTTAGTTGAGCCTGAACGTATTATTCAGTTTCGCGTCTGTTGGTTAGATGATAAAGGACAAGTTCAAGTTAATCGCGCATGGCGAGTACAATTTAACTCTGCTATTGGTCCCTACAAAGGTGGAATGCGTTTTCATCCATCGGTAAACCTCTCTATTTTAAAATTTTTAGGTTTTGAACAGACCTTTAAAAATGCACTGACAACACTGCCGATGGGAGGCGCTAAAGGGGGATCTGATTTTAATCCCAAGGGGAGAAGCCACGCAGAGGTAATGCGTTTTTGTCAGGCGTTAATGACTGAGCTCTATCGTCATTTAGGGGCTGATACTGATGTCCCCGCGGGAGATATTGGTGTGGGGGCAAGGGAAGTTGGCTTTATGGCCGGAATGATGAAAAAGCTCTCGAATAGCAATGAATGTGTCTTTACGGGTAAAGGTTTATCATTTGGTGGCAGTTTGATCCGCCCAGAAGCCACAGGGTACGGTTTAGTCTATTTTACTAACGCAATGCTTAAACGTCACGGTATGTCCCTTGAGGGAATGCGTGTAGCCGTTTCTGGTGCTGGCAATGTGGCACAATTTACCATTGAAAAATGCCTTGAACTGGGTGCGAAAGTGGTCACGGCTTCAGATTCTGGCGGAACCGTGGTGGATGAAGCTGGATTTACAACCGAAAAACTGGCTCGCTTAACTGAAATTAAAAATAATTATGGTCGTATTGAAGAGTACGCCAAAGAGTTTGGTTTAACTTATCTTGAAGGGCAACAGCCTTGGGCTGTCGCTGTTGATATTGCACTACCTTGTGCTACACAAAATGAATTAGATTTAGACGCCGCAAAAGTGTTAATTAAAAACGGTGTTAAAGCTGTTGCCGAAGGCGCAAATATGCCAACGACCATTGCGGCAACTGATGCTTTTATTGAGGCGGGAGTCTTGTTTGCACCGGGTAAAGCCGCTAACGCTGGAGGGGTAGCAACTTCGGGGTTAGAAATGGCGCAAAATGCAGCACGCTTGAGTTGGAAAGCTGAGAAAGTTGATGCTCGCTTACATCATATTATGCTGGATATTCATCACGCTTGTGTAAACTATGGCGGTGAAGGTAAACAAACTAATTATATTCAAGGGGCTAATATTGCAGGTTTTGTTAAAGTTGCTGATGCAATGTTAGCGCAAGGCGTGCTGTAATTTTTTAAGTTAGTGCGAGTGCATAGCGCTCGCTCTGACCGTTTCAATCATTTTCTCTTCCCCCTTAGGCCTAATTTTCATCTGCTATGCTTAAAAGAGTGACTATTTATTTTTAAGCTGGAGGTTATATGGCTACGCAAATTGATTTTACTCTCTCGAATAAAGTGGCTGTTATTACTGGTGGTGCGGCTGGAATTGGCTTATCTATCGCACAGATGTTTATCGAAAAAGGGGCTAAAGTCGCTTTGTTGGATAGATCAGAGCAGGTTGAGCAAGTGGCGCATCGTTTAAATAGTGCGGTGGGGATCTGGTGTGATGTTTCAAGTGAAGAGTCCGTAAAACAAGCGGTACATTCAGTCATTGAAGAGTTCGATCGCATTGATATTCTTGTTAATTGTGCAGGTATTGTCGCTTTAGCTCCCGCCGAATCGTTATCTCTTGAAGATTGGAATAAAACCTTATCAGTTAATTTAACGGGGACTTTTTTACTGTGTCAGCAAGTGGGGCAGCATATGCTACAACGCGGGCAAGGTAAGATAATTAACCTCGCCTCTCAAGCAGGTATTATCGCTTTACCAGAACATATTGCCTATTGTGCAAGTAAAGCCGCTATTATCAATATGACAAAGGTGATGGCGCTAGAGTGGGGACCCAAAGGCCTACAAATCAATGCGATATCCCCTACTATTGTGATGACCGATTTAGGTAAAAAGGCTTGGGAAGGTGAAAAAGGTGAACAGATGAAAGCGCAAATACCGGCAAGGCGATTTGCTGAGCCAGAAGAGATTGCTGCCGCGGCTGTATTTTTAGCAAGCGCTGCAGCGGATATGATCAATGGCCATAATCTGGTGATTGATGGTGGATATACTATTCAATAGATAGCGATATTATAATTAAAAAGTTACGGGAAAAGAGGGGGAGACACGCCCCTCTATGGGTTATCTATGGCTAGATACAAGGATAGATATCAAAACGGTGATTTTTGGTGGTGACACTTGCATGTGCGGGTTGATTATTTAACGGCTCAGCATAATCAGGACGCTTAACAACCACTCGTTTTTTAGCCAGTGCCATGGCTGGTGCTAATAATGCATCAGCATCTTCATCCGCACCGACAAGAGATTGGAATACCCGCATCTCTTTTTTCACTAATGCGCTTTTGGTTTTATGGGGATACATAGGATCAAGATAGACTACATCAGGTGTAGGGCTAATTTGCGTGAGTGCCTGTGCAGATGAAGCATAAATGAGCTTCATACGCTGTTGCATCCACTCACCAATATCTGCATCGAGATAAGCGCGTTTCAAGCCATCTTCAAGTAATGCAGCCACCACAGGATGACGTTCAACCATTCTTACGTTACAACCAATAGAGGCTAATACAAAGGCATCACGGCCTAATCCTGCTGTTGCATCAACCACATCGGGTAGATAATCCTTTTTAATACCTACTGCTTTTGCTACCGCTTCACCACGACCACCGCCAAATTTACGACGATGAGCCATAGTACCCGCGACAAAATCCACGTAGATCCCACCAAGTTTAGGCTCATCTTGTTTACGCAATTCAAGGTGAGTGGGCGTTAAGACTAACGCCATAGTTTGTGTGGCGTCGTGAATTAATCCCCAACGTTGCGCTAAAGCAGATAAGGCGCTGTTATCAGCGCCTTCTTCACAAAGTAAACAGATATTCACATATCATCCTTTAATGCCGTAGCCTTTGAGCATAGCATCAAGTTTCGGCTCACGACCACGGAAGCGTTTGAACAGCTCCATTGGCTCTTCTGAACCACCACGGGTTAAAATATTATCAAGGAATGATTGACCTGTTTGGCGATTAAAAATGCCCTCTTCAGAGAAGCGAGAGAAGGCATCAGCAGCCAGTACATCAGCCCATAAATAGCTGTAATAACCTGCTGCATAACCACCGGCAAAAATATGGCTAAAGGCATGAGGGAATCGCGCCCAAGGTGTTGCAGGTACTACCGAGACTTTCTCTTTTACGCTATTTAGTATTTCCATGATACGAGCACCTTTAGCCGGATCATATTCAGCGTGTAGGCGGAAATCAAACAGACCAAATTCTAGTTGGCGTAATACAAACATCGCAGACTGATAATTTTTTGCTTTGAGCATATTATCAAGCATAGCCTGCGGTAATGGCTCGCCAGTTTCATAATGACCAGAAATAAAGGCTAACGCTTCTGGCTCCCAGCACCAGTTTTCCATAAATTGGCTTGGTAACTCAACCGCATCCCATGGTACGCCATTAATACCTGATACATCAGCGGTATCAATTTGCGTTAGCATGTGGTGTAGACCATGACCAAACTCATGGAATAGCGTGGTTACTTCGTTATGGGTGAAGAGTGCGGGTTTATCACCTACTGGTTTATTAAAGTTGCAGGTAAGATAGGCGACAGGATTTTGTAGTGTGCCATCAGCATGACGCATTCTACCAATGCAATCATCCATCCAAGCACCACCGCGTTTATGTTCACGAGCGTATAAATCAAGATAGAAGCTACCGCGCAATGTGTTGCTTTCATCATATAATTCAAAGAAACGTACATCATCGTGCCAAGTGTCGATATCATGACGCTCTTTAGCCGTTAAACCATAGATACGGTGAACCACTTCGAATAAGCCACTTAATGCACGGTGCTCTGGGAAGTAAGGGCGTAGCTGTTCGTCATCAATGGAGAATAGATGTTGTTTTTGTTTTTCGCTGTAGTAAGCCAGATCCCAAGGCTCTAGTTTCTCCACACCATAATGCGTTTTGGCAAAGTGCGTTAATTCAGCTAGCTCTTTTTCACCTTGAGGATGAGCTCGAGAGGCTAAATCAGTTAAGAAATTAAGTACTTGTTCTGGTGATTCTGCCATTTTAGTGGCAAGTGATTTTTCGGCATAATTTTTAAAGCCGAGCAACTGAGCTAACTCATGGCGTAATGCTAAAATTTCCGCCATCACTTCACTATTATCCCATTGACCTGCATTAGGGCCTTGATCAGAGGCTCGAGTGCTATAAGCAATACTCATCTCTTTTCTAAGCTCACGATTATCAGCATAGGTCATAACAGGTAGATAGCTTGGCATATCGAGCGTTAATAGATAACCTTGTTGCTCTTTTGCTTGTGCCATTGCTTTGGCTGCATCAATGGCGCTTTGTGGCATACCAGCAAGTTCACTTTCATCGGTGATAAGTTTAGACCACCCCATGGTCGCATCTAACACATTATTACCAAATTTGGCGCTCAGTTCTGATAGGCGTGCACTGATTTCACCAAAACGCTGTTGTTTCTCTTTTGGTAAACCGATACCGGATAATTCAAAGTCACGTAATGCATTCTCAACGGCTTTTTTTTGTGGTTGAGTCAGTAAGGCAAAATCAGCGCTTTCTTTGATAGATTTATAGGCTTGATATAATCCTTCGTGCTGACCCATCCAAGTACTGAACTCAGACAGTAAAGGTAAGCTCTGCTCGTAAGCTTCGCGTAATTCAGCACTATTTTTAACGGAGTTTAAATGGCTAACAGGAGACCAAACACGAGAAAGTTTATCACCCGCTTCGGCTAACGGTTGGCAAAGATTATCCCAACTAAAAGCGGTGTTGTCAGCGAGAAGTTTTTCTACGGTTGCACGATAATTAGCTAAAACTTCTTTAATGGCAGGTACAACGTGTTTTGGTTCTATCTGGGAAAATGCAGGTAATCCCGTTGTGCTAAGTAATGGATTTGACATAAAAAACATCCTGTATCTGGGTTTACAGTGACATGGCATACATCACTGAGTTTATTCGTCATAGGTAATAAGATGAGGATGAAAGTGCATAAGTTCAATAGTATCGCGTTAATTATCAGTTTTTTTACTCAAAAGCGGGATTATTTTCTTTGAAAGAGGTTTTATTGATTTATTGCACTTGGGAATGATTTTATTTCAGCGTATAATCATCATGTTATTTCATACAAATAATCCTATATGGAAGATCATCGTCCCCGGTGGGGCGGCTGGACTTCAAATCCAGATGGGGCCGCCAGCGGTCCTTGGCAGGTTCGACTCCTGTGATCTTCCGCCACTTAAGTTCATTACACCTCCCAAAACTCAATCAATCCCTTAATGATCAGTTATTAAGCTATTTTTAGTTCAACAAATGTTAAAACGTTTGCAAGAGAATTGACTCACAGGAGTGCTATTAGGCAGAAATGTGAAAAGTAAGCATACTCGTACATGTTCGGTGAATGGTATTGATAGTGATAGTAAATTGAATAAGGCGCTATGGGTGATGACTGAAAAATGTACGAATATTATTCAGAAAGATGGATAGTATAGGGGATCGTATTACATTGTTTTTTCATAAAATAATGTGCTTGCTATCTATTTGCTGGTGGCCTTATTTTTTTGTTAAATATGCTATATTGTTGTTCACAGTTTATGCATAACGTATAGAGCGGAGGCCATGTAATGAGTGATAATCTTCCTGAAGCACCACAGGGTGAATTTATTTTGTTCCGCAGTGAAGATGGTCAAACTCGTGTCGAATGCCGCTTTGAGTCTGATACGTTGTGGTTATCTCAATCCTCGATTTGTGAGCTTTACGGTAAAGCTAAGTCCACGATTAGTGAGCATATTCGCAATATTTTTACTGAGGGTGAGTTAGTCGAAGATTCAGTTGTTCGGTTTTACCGAACAACTGCGGATGATGCTAAGCAGTACAATGTAAAATACTTCAATCTCTCAATGATCCTTGCCATTGGCTACCGTGTCCGCTCTGTCCGTGGTACTCAGTTTCGTCAGTGGGCAACGCAAACGCTGGAACAGTATCTGATTAAAGGGTTTGTGATGGACGATGAACGGCTGAAAAATCCGCCTATCGGTCAGTCAGTCGTACCGGATTACTTTGATGAGATGCTCGAACGCATCCGTGATATTCGTGCCAGTGAGCGGCGGGTATATTTACGGGTGAAAGAGATCTTCACCATGGCAGCGGATTACGAACCATCCAATAAAGAAACAACTCGTTTCTTCCAAACCATCCAAAACAAACTGCATTTTGCTTGTACTGGCATGACTGCTGCGGAGCTTATAGCTAGTCGCGCAGATGCCAGTCAGCCGGATATGGGCTTAACCAGCTATAAATTTGATGAGGTGCGTAAAACCGATGTCACGATTGCGAAGAATTATCTACGCGAAAATGAGCTGAAAGAATTAAACCGTATCGTCAATATGTGGCTGGATTTTGCTGAAGACCAAGCGCTGCGCCGTAAGCAAGTTTTTTTACAAGATTGGGATACTAAGCTAGATCAGTTTTTAAGTTTCAATGACCGTGATGTATTACAAGGCGCAGGTGGAATTAGTAAGAAAGCCGCTGATGAAAAAGCCAAAGAGATATTTGATATTTATGCTCAAAAACGTCGTCGGTTAAAAGAAACCGAAGGGGAAAGGGCAAATATTGCGGCATTGAAAGATTTGCTAAAAAAAGGTAAGTAAGATAATAAGATAAGTAGTGTATTTACCATCCTCTAAAAATAAGTGAAATTACCACTACGGGTAGAATGTTCTTAGATAAAAATCTCTACGCTGTGTCACTCAGAACCTCGGATGACGTTTAGTCTTAAAGACCAAGCTTATTTTTTAACACTTCATACGGTGTTTTACCAGCATGCGCTGAGTGAGGGCGATGACAATTATAAAAAGCCTCCCAT
>NZ_CAWPAV010000098.1:0-29402 GCF_963885725.1 Proteus sp. G4380 | reverse complement strand
GTGTTTGTGCTGATTTTGATGTTGAACTGGTTGAAATGGATGGGGAACGGGATCACGTTCATTTACTGATTAATTACCCGCCAAAACTGGCGATATCTAATCTGGTTAACAGCCTTAAAGGGGTATCGAGTCGATTACTTCGACGTGATCGTCCAGATATTGCCCAACGTGATTACTACAAGGGGGTTTTTTGGTCGCCAAGTTATTTCGCGGGGAGTTGTGGTGGCGCACCAATATCCCTTATCCGCCAGTACATTGAGCAACAGGAAACACCTAGTTAGTTAAAAAACCACGCCTTATATCCCCGACCTGAAGGACGGGGTTTTACGGTGCTTTGGATAAACAATACCCTCGATAAATATCAAGGGTATTGATGTCAGCCCAATAGGTTATTTCTTCACTTTAATTAGTGATAAAGCATTTCATGAACAATATCTTCCCCTTTCATTGAATAAGGGTAATAGGTTGGCCAATTAGTTAGCTCTTTAAGTAATTCATCTTGTGAACTATTTCCCATATATAGATGAAAATGCTGTGCTTTTTCTGGTGCAATAATATGATCGCTAAACTGAATAAACCGTGGAGCTTGGCTGTTGGCATCGTCACATCTAAACAGATAGCGAACACCTTTTTTACCCGATTGATAATGTAGAATACGATAACCATCATAGTGATATTCACAGCTATCGACTTTATCACCACGATGAAACTCTACGATATTATTCTCAATACCAATCATATCAACATCGGTTTTATAGCCTTGTGTATAGTAAGCTCGATATTGTTCTACTGTTTTATCTTGCTTCGTCTCCGCTTTCTTTTGCAAAACGATATCTAATTCGCCACTACGCAGATAGGGTTCAACAGATTGCCATACGCCATCCCAATCGCTTAATGAGCGATTGAGAACGTCCTTGTCCTCAAAA
This sequence comes from Proteus sp. G4380, assembly GCF_963885725.1. Taxonomy (NCBI): domain Bacteria; kingdom Pseudomonadati; phylum Pseudomonadota; class Gammaproteobacteria; order Enterobacterales; family Morganellaceae; genus Proteus; species Proteus sp. G4380. The sequence goes on along the minus strand of NZ_CAWPAV010000098.1, from coordinate 28,476 downwards.
ATCCCATTCGCAGCATCTATTTGTGCTTGTGTGCGTACTTTTTCATGATGATGTCCATGTGCCAAAACAGACATAGCACTACCTAAAAAACCCATAATCAAAAGACAAGAAAGGATTGGTTTTTGCATAGGTTACCCCTGAACGGCTTTAAAACGTGGATTTGATTTGCAAATTACATACAGACGTCCACGACGGCGTACCACTTTACAATCAGGGTGGCGCAGCTTCGCACTCTTTAATGAACTTAATACTTGCATTTTTTCTTCCCTAATTAACAAATCGGCCAAAACGCTTATTAAAGCGTGCCACATTACCTTCTTGAGAATGTGTTTTTTGTTTACCGGTATAAAATGGATGAGACTGAGAAGAGACATCTAAAGTGACATAAGGATAGCGTTGCCCCTCATACTCAATAGTTTTATCAGTTTGAATGGTTGATCCCACTTTAAAATAAGCATCTACGCTAGTGTCATGGAAAATGACAGTACGATATTGTGGATGAATATTTTCTTTCATACTCGCCTTCTTTATGTAATGTTATAATATAACAATATTGAGTTGCAATAATGTAGCGCCTTTTTATTTTAATGGCTAGTTTTTTTGATCATTTTTTTTATATACCTATTAGTGATAGTGGCATCTCTACATGTTGCAAGGGGGGAGGCAACATAGAACATTTGATTAAGCAGAGTAAGTCTATTAAACAAATAAATGCTAAACATTCGCCACATAATGCCGTTGAATAGATAACACTCAGTATTCTTCTGTCTCGCTTAATCGCACAACTATAGACGATTAAGCATCGGGTGCTTTTGGTAACACCTTCAAGGACGTAATCAAATTAAAGAGATAATTCTGAAAAGAATTCAGGGAGCAGGTAAGGATCATGGTTCGTGCTAGTATGGCAACAAGAAATAAAAAAGAGGTTACAATTAGTGATAGTGATTCACAGTTCAATCATGAGGTGAATATGGGCAAATTCCCAGGCTTACATCGTCGAGCAATCGTTGTTATTGCCATTATTTTGTTAGTCGTTTTTTTCTGGCCAACAAGTGAAAATACCACCCCACCTCAACCCTCATCTTCGACACAAGATCTTCCTGTGCCTGTAGCACCTTCTGTCTCAAATGAAACACAAAATGTCCCTAATACACTACCACCAGCACAAGATAGTCTAAATGCTGAGCAAGAGACAGAAGACTTACCAGAAGAAGGTGAAGCCAATAATACCAATGACAATACGCCAGTAAACACAACGCCTCAAACACCGTCAACCGCGACTGAAAATTGGCAAACTTATACCATTAAAGAGGGGCAAACCCTTGCACAACTATTTAGAGATAATCAGTTGCTTGTCAATGATGCGTTTACTATGGCGAAATCAGAAGGCCCACAAAAGCCGTTAAGCCAGTTACGCGCCGGACAAACCATTCGTTTACAACGAGGTTCACAAGGTGAAGTGAGTATGCTTGAAGTGACTGACAATACCGGTACTGTTATTACCTTCACTCGGCTAAGTGATGGTAGTTATTATCGTACGCCATAGTGTCAACAAGCGGTGTGGAGAAATAGAGCAAATAACCTATATAAAAAACGCCAGCTAAGCTGGCGTTTTTCTATCAACATAACTGTTTAATCTAATGATTATTCAGCAACGATGATTACATTCAGTTCAGCGAATACGTCACTGTGAACTTGGAAGTGAACTTCGTGGTCACCAGTTGTACGCAGAACGCCGTTTGGCAGGCGAACTTCGCTCTTACAAATTTCAACGCCAGCTGCAGTTACTGCATCAGCGATGTCACGTGTACCGATTGAACCAAACAGTTTACCTTCGTCACCCGCTTTAGAGCTGATAGTGACAGAACCCAGCGCAGTGATTTTCGCTGCACGAGCTTCAGCTGCTGCTAAAGTTTCAGCTAATTTAGCTTCTAACTCAGCACGACGCGCTTCGAAAAACTCGATGTTTTTCTTAGTCGCAGAAACAGCTTTACCCTGTGGGATTAAATAGTTACGAGCATAGCCCGATTTTACGTTAACCTGATCACCCAGGCTACCCAGATTCGCTACTTTATCAAGCAGAATAATTTGCATTACCTTATCCTCTACAAGTCATTAATGGACTATATAATACCTATTACTGATGACGATCAGTATAAGGTAATAAAGACAGGTAGCGCGCGCGCTTGATAGCACGAGCCAGCTGACGCTGGTATTTTGCACGAGTACCGGTGATACGGCTTGGTACAATTTTACCACTTTCAGTGATATAGTTTTTCAGCGTAGCGATGTCTTTATAATCAATCTCTTGTACGCCTTCCGCTGTGAAACGGCAGAACTTACGACGACGGAAATAACGTGCCATATGGCTAGTCTCCAGAATCTATCAATTCAATCTGTTCGGCATGCAATACCAGTTTAAACAATCCATTTCTCGCCTGATGGCTACTAATGAATCCTGAAACGGTAACTTTGCTACCGACCGTTATACTGTGAGTATCAGTTTGTAACGCTTTCCCACTGGCAATAATGGGCATTCTGCACCATGATTGTCTTTTTAATCCCGCTTCTTCTTGTGTTGAACGATGTTCAATCACAAATTGGCAATGCGGGATCCCAGCAGGGCTAACTTTTCGTATCAATGCTTTGCACACAGTGCCTGTTAGCACTAATCGATTAGCCGTCACAACACTAATTACTCTTCAGAATCCTCTGCTACATCATCAACTTCTTCTTCATCAAGATCTTCAGCAACATCGCGACGACGTTCGTCTTTTGCTTTAACCATTGGTGAAGCTTCAGTCACTGCGTGTTTAGTACGCATGATCATGTTGCGGAGCACGGCATCATTGAAGCGGAAAGTAGTTTCCAGTTCATCAATCACTTCTTGCGGAGCTTCAACGTTCATCAGAACGTAGTGTGCTTTGTGCAGTTTGTTGATTGGATAAGCCAGTTGACGACGACCCCAGTCTTCGAGACGGTGGATCTGACCATTAGCATTAGTGATAGCGGTTTTATAACGTTCGATCATACCAGGAACTTGTTCGCTCTGGTCTGGGTGAACCATAAAAACGATTTCGTAATGACGCATTTGATATTGCTCCTTACGGATTTATCAGCCTCCTGTCAGGGTCAGTCACCACCCATGGAGGCAAGGAACTTGTTTAAGTGTGACTGAAAAAATTGACGCGTAACTATACCCCCCCACACAATAAAACTCAAGGGAGGAAGAGAATAAAATACGCGCAGTGTTATTTTACAGAAATACGCTGACGCATTGCTTCAAATAAACAAACTCCGGTTGCCACGGAGACATTTAATGAAGAGACTGAGCCTGCCATAGGAATACTGATTAACTCATCACAATGTTCGCGGGTTAAACGGCGCATTCCTTCACCTTCAGCCCCCATAACCAAAGCTAAAGGCCCTGTGAGTTTGCTTTGATATAATGTATGATCCGCTTCCCCCGCGGTGCCAACAATCCAGATGTTCTCTTCTTGTAGTAAGCGTAAAGTACGTGCCAGATTGGTTACACGGATCAAAGGTACGCTTTCTGCAGCACCACAAGCGACTTTTTTCGCCGTAGCATTTAATTGAGCTGAGCGATCTTTTGGTACAATGACTGCGTGAACACCAGCCGCATCAGCACTACGTAAGCATGCCCCTAAGTTGTGTGGATCAGTCACACCATCTAACACTAATAGAAAAGGTGTACCTACTTCAGCTAATAAGTCCGGTAAATCTTGTTCTTGGTACTGACGACTAGGTTTTACCTTAGCAATTATCCCTTGGTGAACCGCACCTTCAGTTTGATTATCTAACCATTGGCGATTAGCAACTTGAACTAAAATCCCTTGTTCTTCCAGCGCATGGATCACCGGCATTAAACGACGATCTTCGCGTCCTTTTAACACATAAACTTCTTTAAAACGTGTCGGATCACGCTCAAGCAGTGCTTTTACTGCGTGAATACCATAAATAATATCTTCGCTCATAGCGGTTGTTACTCGTTAAAAAATAAAAGGCACAATAACAGATAAAAGGCGGAAAATCCGCCTTTTTAATAGGAGTCAAACAGTGAATGACTTCGTTGTATAACTACGCTTTAGTGCGTTTCGCCGCACGTTTGGCTTTTAATTTCGCCTCTATCTTTTTGGTTTGTGCAGAGGCTTTTTTGCGTTTAGTACTCGCCTTGTCCTTCGCAATTTTCTCTTTAATGACTTTATCTTTACTCTGTTTTTCTTTACTTGATTTACCTTTTCTAAAGGCACTATCAGGTTCAAAGTTTTTGTCTTTGCTGGCATCACGACGACGAGACTTACTACTGCTCGCATTTTTCTTGTCTTTTCCCCCTTTTAACGCACGAACACGTGCTGTTTTCCCGGGGTTACGTGCTTTACGTGTTGTTGAAATCAATGAGAAGTCAATAGTACGTTCATCCATACTGACCGCTTCAACTTTCACTTCAACTTCATCACCCAGACGATATACCTGACCGGATGACTCACCAATTAAACGTTGTCCAACATTATCAAATTGATAGTAATCATTATTTAATGTGGATACATGAACAAGACCATCAATAAATAGATCGTTTAAGCGCACAAAGAAACCGAAACCAGTGACACTGGTAATAATACCGGTAAATTGCTGACCTATTTGATCAAGCATGAAATCACATTTCAGCCAATCAGCCACATCACGGGTTGCTTCATCCGCCCGACGTTCAGTTAAAGAGCAGTGTTCCCCTAACTGAAGCATGGTATCCATATCACTATGATAGCCCCCCGTTGGGGTCCAGCGTTGTGAGCCATGGCCTTGCTGTTTCGCTATCTGGTATTTAATAGCACGATGTAATGCTAAGTCAGGATAACGACGGATGGGTGAAGTAAAGTGAGCATAAGATTTTAATGCTAAACCAAAGTGACCTCGATTTTCAGGATCGTAAATCGCCTGTTTCATGGAGCGCAATACCATGGTTTGTAGCATTTCGTGATCTGGACGCTCTTCGACTTCTTTCATGACTCGCGCATAATCGCCTGGCTCCGGTATTAATCCTCCCGGTAACGTTAAACCCAGTTCATTAAATACCGAACGTAAATTCATTACGCTCTCTTCTTTGGGTTTATCATGCACACGATATAACGCAGGCTCTTCATTTTTCTCAACAAAACGCGCCGCCGCAATATTGGCTAAAATCATGCACTCTTCAATTAATTTATGTGCATCATTACGTACAACCGGTTCGATACGATCGATACGACGTTCTGCATTGAAAATAAATTTCGCTTCTTCCGATTCAAAACCAATGGCACCACGCTGTTCACGCGCCTTATCGAGGGCTTGGTATAGCTCATAAAGGTGCTCAATATCTTTTACGATCGGTTGGTAGTGCTCACGTAACTCTTCATCACCTTGAATGATTTTCCATACTTTGGTGTAAGTCATTCGCGCATGAGAGCTCATTACGGCTTCATAGAATTTATAAGATGAAAGGCGCCCCTGCTCAGAAACGGTCATTTCACAAACCATACATAAACGGTCGACTTGTGGATTTAATGAACATAATCCATTCGACAGTACTTCTGGCAGCATAGGGACAACTTGAGAAGGAAAATAGACCGAATTGCCTCGGCTACGCGCTTCTGTGTCTAATGCAGTTTGAGGGCGTACATAATAGCTCACATCTGCAATTGCCACCCATAAACGCCAGCCCCCGCCTTTTTTACGCTGGCAATAAACGGCATCATCAAAGTCTCGCGCATCTTCACCATCAATGGTAATTAAAGGGAGATCACGCAAATCAACGCGACCTTGTTTCGCTGACTCTGGCACATCCTCTTTTAAATCAGCGATTTCTTTTTCTACTTTAGGTGGCCAAGTATGAGGAATTTCATGGGTGCGTAGTGCAATTTCTACCGCAATTCCCGTCCCCATAGTTTCACCTAAAATTTCAACAATGCGTCCTACCGCTTGAGTACGCCGTGTTGGTCTTGTGGTAACTTCAACCACCACCACATTCCCCATACGTGCGCCCATGATATCTTCTTTAGGGATAAGAATATCAAAACTTAAACGGCTATCGTCAGGTACCACAAATCCCATACCTGACTCAATAAAATAGCGCCCAACAATTTGGCTGTTTCTGGGTTCAAGAACACGAACGACGCGACCTTCTCGACGCCCTTTTCTATCCATGCCTAGGGGTTGCGCTAAAATCACATCACCATGCATGGTTTTTTTCATTTCATCTTGTGAAAGATAGAGATCATCCTTTTGGCCTTCCGCACGTAAAAAACCATAGCCGTCACGGTGACCGATAACTTTACCTTTCCAAAGATCGAGGCGTTCAGGTAAGGCATAACACTGACGTCGAGTAAAAACTAACTGACCATCTCGTTCCATAGCCCGTAAACGACGACGTAATGCTTCCAGATTTTCTTCACCTGAAATTTTCAATGCCTGCGCGATATCTTCACGGCTCATCGGGGCCGGGCGTTTCTTCATTTCTTCTAAAATAAATTCACGACTAGCAATTGGAGAGGCGTATTTTTCGGCTTCTCTATCCTGAAAAGGATCTTTGGACATTATGACCTCCAAGCTATCAGAATGATGAAATTGTCGACTCAAACATCTTCTAATAACAATTTATATAAGGGGCTGTTGTTTTCTACCAATTCAGCCAGTGTATGACGGTCTAGCTCTTTCAAAAACTGTTCTATCGCTTGATTTAATACAAGTTTTAATCGACAAGCTGGGGTGATATGACAAAACTCAGCACTACAGTTAACCAGTGAAAGCGGCTCTAAAGCACGAACGACCTCGCCGACAATAATATCAGCGGCAGGTTTACCTAAGCGTATACCACCATTTTTTCCACGTATCGCTTCGACAAATCCCATATGACTTAGCTGATTAATAATCTTAACCATATGATTACGTGACACACCATAGACCTGCGTCACTTCGGTGATGCTCGTCATTTTGCCTTCTGGCAATGAAGCCATATATATCAACGCCCGCAATCCATAATCTGTAAAACTGGTTAATTGCACAATGACCTCTGAAAAGTAAAACTCCCAGTTAAAGAAGTTAAAGGATAAATAATGAGTAATGAGAATATCATTTTATTAAGCAATATTATGTTTAATTTTTGGACATTTAGCAAAGATATACTCAAAAGTCCGCGCTTTTAGGCTTACTCACCACAACCATTAAAATAATAGCGATATCACAGGCAAAGAAAAAGCGATCCTGTCGCTTTTCAACAGATCGCTTCTCTTAGTTGACAACAAAATAACGTTATCTTATTTCACTTCTGACCATAGCCCTAAAACAAAAACGCAACCGAGCGGGAAAGAGTTTTTCGTTTTATTGCTAATCAACATAGTGACTCAGTTCGGCTTTGTTACAGATACGAAAAAATCGCCCCTGTCATTTTCAGGGACGATTTTCACATCAAACCAATTAATACAATAAATTATGCATCAAATGGATGACGGAGAATAATCGTTTCTGAACGATCTGGACCTGTAGAAACAATATCAACAGGCACACCAGTTAACTCTTCAACGCGTTTAATATAATTTAACGCAGCTTGTGGTAACTGTGCTTTATCTTTAACGCCGAAAGTGCTTTCGTTCCAGCCAGGCATAGATTCATAAATAGGCTCAATACCTTCCCAATCATCTGCTGCTAATGGTGTAGTTTCAATCACTTCGCCATTTGGTAAGCGATAACCTACACACACTTTAACTTCTTTCAGACCATCTAAGACATCAAGTTTGGTCATGCAGAAGCCTGACAATGAGTTGATTTGAACAGCACGGCGGATAGCAATAATATCTAACCAACCAGTACGGCGACTACGACCTGTTGTTGCACCGAACTCTTGGCCTTTTTCACGTAGGAAATCGCCCGTTTCGTCAAATAATTCTGTAGGGAATGGACCTGCACCAACACGGGTAGAATAGGCTTTAATGATACCTAATACATAACCAACATAACGAGGACCTAAGCCGGAACCTGTTGCAACACCACCTGCGGTCGTATTTGAAGAGGTGACATACGGATAAGTACCGTGATCGATATCTAATAGAGTACCTTGCGCCCCTTCAAACATCACTAACTCACCTTTTTGTGTTGCTTTGTAAAGTAAGTCAGAAACGTCAACAACCATCCCAGTTAAGATATCAGCGATCGCCATGATATCGTCTAAGGTTTTTTGGTAATCAACAGGCTCAACTTTGTAATAATTAACCAGTTGGAAATTATGGTATTCGATGATCTCTTTAAGCTTCTGAGCGAATGCTTTTTTATCAAATAGATCACCAACACGTAAACCACGGCGTGCGACTTTATCTTCATAAGCAGGACCAATACCACGACCCGTAGTACCAATCGCTTTCTCACCACGCGCCTTTTCACGGGCGTTATCTAATGCAATGTGATAAGGCAGAATTAATGGGCAAGCTTCTGACAGCAGTAGACGTGAACGAACAGGAATACCACGCTCTTCGAGCTGTGTCATTTCTTTCATCAGTGCTTCTGGCGATAATACGACACCATTTGCGATGATGCTGACAACATTTTCACGAAGAATGCCTGATGGGATTAAGTGGAGAACGGTTTTTTCACCGTCAATGACTAGGGTGTGACCTGCGTTATGTCCGCCTTGGTAACGAACAACATACTTAGCGCGTTCTGTCAGCAAGTCGACGATCTTGCCTTTGCCTTCGTCACCCCATTGGGTGCCTAATACGACAACGTTATTACTCATTTCAAAATACACTCGGTTGCTTAAAAAAGGATTCTACCATCTCAATTCAAGAGTTACAGTAGATTTTATCTAATTATGCCATCCCCGCTTTTAAGCAATAGATTATCTTGCCATTGTCAATATTTTTGCCCGAAAAAACCACATCACAAGATATTTGTGATTTTTATCAACAGTTTTGATCGCAAAAACAGGAAGCAGAGTGACATAAAAGTGAAAATGGCTAAGAAGACGCCTCGGGATTGCCGAAGGTTTATCTTGAAATGCAATTTTCACTTTATACTATCTCAGCTAAAGGCAATTTGGAAATGGTTGCGAGCGATTTTTCGTTTCATTCAATAATAAAAAACGATTTTCTTTATTTGTTTTAATTCTATCTGCTTGATTAAAAGCTAAAAAAATCCCCTAAGTTTTATCTTAGGGGATGATTATTTATTTTCTTGAACGATGACGATTACTCTTCAATCGCTCTCGCTTTAGTTGGTGCTTTCATATAGCGTAAGAAATCGCTATCTGGACTTAACACCATGACGTCATTACCGTCTTTATTAAAGCTATTCTCATAAGCACGTAAGCTACGGATAAACGCATAGAAGTCAGGATCTTGACTGAATGCATCAGCAAATAGTTTAGTTGCTTGCGCATCCCCTTCACCTCGAATACGTAACGATTCACGCTCCGATTCAGCTAAGGTTTCTGTCACTGTTTTATCTGCCGCAGCACGGATTTTCACCGCTTCTTCTTGACCTTGTGAACGGTGACGACGAGCAACCGCTTCACGCTCTGCACGCATACGTTGATAAATGGCTTCAGAAACTTCCATTGGTAAGTTGATTTGTTTGATACGAACATCAATCACTTCAATACCTAATGCCGCCATACTGTTCATATTGATAGCAGGGGCTTTACCTTTGGTCTCTTCTGCCACTTTCTTCGCAGCAATAGCAATAGCATCATCTGCATCACTTTTATCGCGAGAAGGTGTACCTTCATTCAACGCATTACGTACATCAATGGTTAAACGACCACGTGAATCAGTGATAATTTGGTTTACACTCATACGACCAATTTCAGAGCGTAAACGGTCACTAAATTTACGACGCAATAAGGTTTCTGCTTGCATCGTATTACCACCACCAGTAGCTAGGTAGTAAGTACTAAAATCACTGATACGCCATTTCAGATAAGAGTCAACTAACAAGTCTTTGTTCTCACCTGATAAGAAGCGATCTTGCTGGATATTCATCGTTTGGATACGCGCATCCAATTTTTTCACATTCTCAATAAATGGAATTTTAAAGTGAATACCCGGTTCATAAACGACCGGTTTATTTTCACCATCACGTACCACTTTCGAGAAACGTAAAATAATACCGCGTTCATATTGTTGCACGACAAATACTGAGGAGTACAACAACGCTAAAATAATAACTGCAACAACAGCGATAACTTTACGCATGATTATTGTCCTCCTTGATTAGAGCCATAAGGCTGACCATAACCACCACTATTATTGCTACCATATCCACCGTTACCATAAGTTGTTGCTGGTTTCTGAGTAGGTGTTGTGTTGGTACTTGGCGTAGGGGTTGAAATACGCGCAGGTGCCTCTGTGACACTATTAAATGACGTTGGCGCTTTTGGTTGCTGGCGTAACATTTGCTCTAAAGGCAGAACCAACATACTGTTACCTTTGTCATTGGCAATGACTTTACGTGTTTTCGACAACACTTTTTCCATTGTTTCAATATACAGACGCTCACGAGTAATTTCCGGTGCTGCGCGATATTCAGGTAAGATTTTGGCGAAACTCGCCACCTCACCTTCTGCTTTCATCACCACACTCGTTTTATAAGCGGTTGCTTCTTCAATCATACGTTGTGCGTTACCTTTCGCTAATGGTAACACTTCGTTTTTATAAGCCTCAGCCTGACGAATGGTTTTCTGCTCTTCTTCTCGTGCCGCAATTACGTCATCGAATGCCGCTTTTACCGCTTCTGGTGGGCGAGCAACTTGGAAGTTGACGTCCACAATGGAGATCCCCATTTTATAAGGGCGGATCGTCTCTTCTAATTCTTGACGGGTTTGATCACGAATTTCTGAACGGTTCGATGTCAGGATCTTTTCCATTTCTGAACGACCAATGACACCACGGACGGCACTGTCTGTCGCTTGTCCTAGGCTATTCATTGGCGTTGTGACATTAAAGAGAAATGCTTCTGGATCTGAGACAACATATTGAACGTTTATCTCAACTTGAACCATGTTTTCATCTGATGTCAACATCATGCCACCCGTAGTTAAATCACGGATGGTTTTTACGTTGACAGGCTGAACTTCATCAATGAAAGTCGGTTTCCAGTTTAAACCAGGCTCGACGATTTGGTAAAATTTACCGAAACGAGTCACAACACCTTGTTCGGCTTCTTTAATGGTATAAAAACCACTGGCAGCCCAAACGACAACCACAGCACCTAATGCAAGAGAAACTAATACGTTTCCAGCATTACCACGAGGTCCGCCATTTTGCCCAGAAGAGGAGTTTCCTCCTTTTTTACCACCGAAACCGCCAAGTTTTGCACTCAGTTTCCGGAACAAATCATCGAGATCTGATGCTTTACGATCCCGACCTCCTTGATTACCGTTAGAGTTCCCGTCGCCGTTATTATTACCGCCGTTTCGGTTCCCCCACGGGTCGCGGTCTTGTCCGTTGTTACCGGGCTGATTCCACGCCATGTTCTAGCTCCATTATTATGATTAGATTTATCAGGCTTAAGAGCCGATTTCATCGCCAGCTCTCAGTTAATGTTCTTTAGTATGGCCAATTATCAGACCACGTAATCCAATAAAGTAGGCTCCTGCTTGCAAAGTCGATGCCAGTCTACCATAGGCATTCGGGTGATTAGCCCAACTTTACCGTCTTTTTCAATCCATTCACGCTCAATAGCCTGTAATTGATAAAAACGGCTACGTAATCGCCCTGCTTCTTCTGGCGGTAAACGCAATTCAACGTGTGCGATCTCACCTGAAAGGCGCTCTGTCAACGCCTGATATAACAGAGGAATACCTTCACCTGTTTGTGCAGAAACCCAAACCCTAACAGGTAAATTATCTTCATTTCGATCAATTCTTGGGGTGAAGTCCTCAAGAAGATCAATTTTATTCATCACATACAGTGTCGGTATCTCGTGAGCATCAATCTCTTCTAATACATTTTCAACTGCATGAATGTTCTCTTCAAAACGGCTATCAGCGGCATCAATAACATGAAGAAGCAATGTCGCTTCACGTGTTTCTTGTAGCGTTGCCTTAAATGCCGCCACCAGATCATGAGGTAGATGTCGGATAAAACCAACCGTATCAGCTAACACCACGGTACCAACATCATCGACCTGAATTCGTCTTAAGGTAGGATCCAGTGTCGCAAACAACTGATCAGCAGCATACACATCAGCACAGGTTATACGATTGAATAAACTCGACTTACCCGCATTGGTGTAACCCACCAGAGATAACGTTGGAATATCAGCTTTACTTCGCGCTTGTCGTCCTTGTTCACGCTGACGTTCAACTTTGCCTAGACGCATTAGAATTTGACTAATTTTGCCTCTGAGCAAACGTCGGTCCGTTTCAAGCTGTGTTTCGCCAGGGCCACGTAATCCAATCCCCCCTTTTTGTCGTTCTAAGTGTGTCCACCCTCGAACTAAACGGGTTGATAAATGACGTAACTGAGCGAGTTCTACCTGTAGCTTTCCTTCGTGAGTTCTTGCTCGTTGAGCAAAAATATCGAGGATAACTCCCGTGCGATCAACCACACGACATTCACAAAGTCTTTCCAGATTTCGTTCTTGTGCCGGTGAGAGTGCGTGATTAAATAACACCACATCTGCACCACTCGCTTTTACTGCTTCTGCGATTTCTTCCGCTTTACCTTCTCCCACATAATATTTGGAGTGAGGCGCTCTACGGCTCCCTGTAATAATTTGAACTGGTTTTACACCGGCAGATGTCACCAAAGATTCAAACTCTTGCAAGTCATCAATATCCTTTTCTTGCGAAAAGAAAACGTGCACTAAAACGGCTAATTCGCCACCTTCATAACGATCAAACAAAGGCGAAACCTCATGGACTTTATAAAAACAGGAAAAACATAGGTAAAGTCTCCCTACCTATGTTTTTATTATATTAAGAATAATATTTGATAATTATTCTGCAACATCATCCTGCTGAGTCACGTTACCGCCACTGTAGTTTGTACCCGCTTGGTTGGTACCTGTATTGCTATGATGAGAAACAGGACGAGAAGGTACTACGGTAGAGATAGCATGTTTGTATACCATCTGACTAACAGTGTTTTTCAGCAGAATAACAAATTGGTCAAAAGATTCGATCTGACCCTGTAATTTAATGCCGTTTACCAAATAGATTGAAACAGGGACCCTTTCACGACGTAATGCGTTCAGAAAAGGATCTTGCAAAGATTGCCCCTTAGCCATTCTATGTTTTCCTTATTTTGTTGTTTTATACTAGAACCTAATGGTTCGAAAAAATGAACTACTCAAAAATTGCACTTTAGCAACTATCAATTTTACACAAACCTACCATCTATGCACTAACTACCTGCAAAACAGTGTTAAGAGACTGTTCAAAATCTTCACTATCTAACCAATGAACATCATGCCAACCTCTTAACCAAGTGATTTGTCGCTTCGCTAATTGCCGGGTAGCGCAGATCCCTCGATAAACCATCTCATCATAGTCGATTTCGCCGGATAAATATGACCACATCTGGCGATAGCCGACACAACGTATAGAAGGTAAATCTTCATGCAGATCGCCCCGTTGGTATAATGATTTTACTTCATCTTCAAAGCCACACGTTAACATCTGTTTAAAACGTGCTTCAATGCGTTGATGAAGTACATTTCTATCTTTCGGAGCAATCGCAAACTGATAAACATCATAAGGCAATGCTTCGCCTGATATTTGAGTTAATTCTGTCATCGATTTACCTGAAATCAGGTAAACTTCCAGTGCACGAGAAAGGCGTTGAGGATCATTAGGATGGATCCGTTTAGCCGCAACGGGATCGACGGATGCTAGCTCTTGATGAATTGCCTCCCACCCTTGTTCGGCTGCTTTTTTTTCGATTTCAGCACGAATTTCTGGATTAGCACTGGGTAAAGGCGATAAGCCTTCTAATAACGCTTTAAAATATAGCATAGTCCCGCCCACTAATAGTGGAATTCGTCCTGCAGCCGTAATTTCTTCCATTGCTTTTAACGCATCTTTACGAAAGTCTGCGGCAGAATAAGGTAATGCGGGATCTAGAATATCAATTAAACGATGTGGTGCAAGCGACTGCTCTGTCTCATCCGGTTTCGCAGTACCAATATCCATACCACGATAAATAAGAGCAGAATCAACACTAATAAGATCAACGGGCAGTTTTTGTCTTAGCGCAATGGCTAATGCGGTTTTACCAGAGGCTGTTGGCCCCATCAGAAAGATTGCTTTAGGTTTTATTTGCGTTTTTACTTCGCTCATTATTCAGTGCCGCTACCACAGGTTGTAATTCTATTAATTGTAATAAGTTTTTGGACGGCTGTCTGACATATTGTGGACATAATCGTTCAATATCAGCCAATAATCCTACTGCCTGAGCCTGTGACCAAACACCCGACTCATGACTTAACTGTTTTGCTAACCAATGCCCAATTTGTTGTTTAGAGCATAATTTTTCTGTTGCCAAATAAGCTAATAGCTTTGTCAGTAATACAGGTAAATTTTGCTGTCGCAACGGCAACGAGACCGCATGGATCGTCGCTTTACCATGAGAGATGTCAATAACAATCCCAAAATCACTGATTAACGCCTGAAACTGCTTAAATGTATTAATTTCATCTTTACTGAGTGTGACTTTTAAAGGCACTAGCAAAGGTTGGGGTTTCAAATTTTCATTTTCTGGCAATAACTGGGCACATTTTAACAGAAAATCAGCTTCTTCCAATGCTAACAGCCCTAGACCTTGCGAAGATTCAATTAACGCATATTTCTGCTGATAAATCGCCAATACCCGGCCAAAAGTATAATCTGTTTGCGCTGCGCTGGCATTAACAGAACGAGGCACCACTGAAATTACATTTGTTTCATTGTTATTAGTTGTATGACCAACATCAACCAAATTCAATGGGGGACGAGGGGGAAATAGGGGTATTTTTTCTTTATTTTCAACATCGCTCGCACTTTCTTGCATCATTTTTTGATAAAGCATGCCTTGCGTACGTTGATAACTCTCACCAAACTGACGTGTATCTAGCGTTTTTTGGGGACTCTTTTGCGTATCTGTTAACCCTTTTCCTGCACTTCCTTGGTAAGCTCCCGTGCTCTTTTTTTGCGTAGATGAGGTTACTGGTGCTTGATAAGGCTGCGAAAAAACATTTTCTCCCGCAACTTGGCGATTTTCAGGAAATGTTGTGGCAGTTAAAGCCCCATTATCCTCTTCATCTAAAGATAACGTATCTTCTGTAACCTGCCTTAACACACTCAAGACAGCTTGATAGATAAAATCGTGTACTAAGCGCGATTCGTGAAAACGCACTTCATGTTTGGCAGGATGCACATTGACATCCACTTGATGAGGGTCGACGGTTAAATAAAGCACATAAGAGGGTTGCTGTTCACCTTGCAAATAACCTTCATATGCTTGACGAATAGCATGGTTAATCAATCTATCGCGCATCATGCGCCCATTGACATAACAGTACTGTATTTCACTGCTTTGCACTGGAGCTAAAGGATGCTCTACCCAGCCTTTTATTGCCAGATCACCATGCTCCCACGTCAGTTGCATTGCTTGATCAACAAAATGATTACCACAGATAGCACTTAAACGACGATGATACTGATGAGTTTCTTTCACAGCGCGATATTGACGCACCCGCTTACCGTTGTGGGTTAAATTAATTGACACATCAAAGCGGGATAAGGCTATACGACGTACTACTTCATCTATATGACCAAACTCTGTTTTTTCGGTACGTAAAAATTTACGTCTTGCAGGAGTGTTATAAAAAAGATCGAGCACTTCAACTGTGCTCCCCACCGGATGTGCTGCTGGCTTGACTGCCACTGTCATATCACGCCCTTCGGCGTAGGCTTGCCAAGCCTCCTCCTGAGATGCGGTACGAGATGTTAAGGTTAAACGTGATACAGAGCTGATACTGGCTAACGCTTCACCACGAAACCCCATGCTCATAATGGCTTCAAGATCATCCAGTGTCGATATTTTGCTTGTTGCATGGCGAGCAAGTGCTAACTTCAAATCATCACGAGAAATGCCGCATCCATTATCGCGGATACGAATTAGCTTAGCGCCACCTTTATCGATATCGATATCAATTGTTGTCGCACCCGCATCTAAGCTGTTTTCAAGTAACTCTTTAACAACAGAAGCGGGTCTTTCAACGACTTCCCCTGCTGCAATCTGATTTGCTAACTGAGGAGGTAATAAATTAATCGCCATTACCTTATCCCACGTTTATCTTTATTTTGGCCCATTCTGTAAGGGATGAGCGAGAAAGTAATTTTTTAATCCGGCATAGATTGAAGCGGCTAATTTCTCTTGGTAAGCATCTGAAATCAGCAATTGTTCCTCAGCGGCATGACTAATAAAACCTGTTTCGACCAAAATAGACGGAATATCAGGTGAACGTAAAACCCCTAAGCTGGCGTGCTCTGGTGTTTTTTTATGTAATGATCCTACTTTTCTAAGTTCAGATAACACCGCTACCGCAACGTCATAGCCTACACGCTGTGAATTACCAAATTGTAAATCTAATACCGCTTGGCTTAAATAGGGATCAACCCCTTCTGCGAGTGCATCACCGGCGCCACCGAGAAGCTCTGATTGTTTTTCGCTTTGTTCAAGCCATTTACCTAATTCACTATTCGCGCGACGATTTGACAATACCCAAACAGATGCCCCGCGCGCACTGCGATTAGGTGCAGAATCGGCATGAATAGACACTAACATATTGGCACCTTGCTTACGGGCCACTTCAGAGCGTCCAGCAACAGAAATAAAATAGTCGCCATTGCGGGTTAAAACGGGTTTGAACATAGGATCATTACGCAAAATCGCTTCTAATTTTTTTGCCACTCTTAAGGTAACATCTTTTTCACGATTACCTTTTTGCCCAATAGCGCCGGGATCTTGACCCCCATGCCCTGCGTCAATCGCAATAATTATTTGCCGATCGCTCGACGCGGGCTTATTCGAGGTTGTGCGAGGCTTTACCGGTACTACA
The DNA here is from genome assembly GCF_963885725.1 of Proteus sp. G4380. Taxonomy (NCBI): domain Bacteria; kingdom Pseudomonadati; phylum Pseudomonadota; class Gammaproteobacteria; order Enterobacterales; family Morganellaceae; genus Proteus; species Proteus sp. G4380. Next base: position 11,391 of record NZ_CAWPAV010000098.1, on the reverse strand, counting down.
GGTGCAACGGGTTGCTTAGGCGTAGTCACCAAAGGCGCCATCTGTTGATTAGCCACCGTATTTGTGGCTTTGTTTGCTGATAACGCCACTACACTGACCGTCGTTGATGTATTGTTATTTTGTCGAGCATTAATAGGTTTGATAGTAAGTACTAACTTATATTCACCATTGCTATTTAATAAGCGCTCCGTCACCACCACTGGTTTGGCAAGCTCTACCACCATACTTTGATATTGGCTATCTTTTGATTGTGTCGTGCGAATTTTCTGTGCTAATTGCTGACGATTTAATGTCACAGGTAAACCCGTTATTTGGCTACCTTGCTTAAAATCCATCACTAACCTATCTGGATTTTTCAGTGAGTAATATCTATAGCTTGGTTTCCCACCACTAAACGAAAATGTAAGTGTTGTAGCCACATCCCCATTTTCGGCCTTCACTTCTGTTACCGTAGCGGCTTGTGCTATTTGCACCACAAAAAGTGACAGAACAACCAACAAAAAGGTGGCAATATAACGCTGACATTGGCTCACAATAGTGATGAGACTCGACATAATCAATATTCCTTTATGCAGACTGAATACGGGATAAAACAGCATTCCCTCTCTGTGAAAGGGCAATAAAATGGGCTTTACGACCTTCATTTTCATAGCTTAAATGAAGCTCTAAATCCGCATTAGGTATAAACCCTTCCCCTTGAGAAGGCCATTCAATGAGACACAGTGGATCTTGTGCAAAATAGTCACGTATCCCCATAAATTCTAACTCTTCCGCTGAAGCTAAGCGATAAAGATCGAAATGATAGACTGGGCGTGGTGTCAGCATATAAGGCTCTACCAAGGTATATGTTGGACTTTTAACATGACCTTGATGACCTAAAGCTTGTAAAAATCCGCGGCTAAAGGTGGTTTTCCCGGCCCCTAGATCACCAAATAAATAAATAATAAGCCCTTGGTTATTTGTCGCCATTGCGACTGAATGCCCTAGTTTTACTGTTGCAGCTTCATCTTCTAATGTAACAACCCATTCTTTCATATTCATACAATCTATTGTTAGGTAATAACGACTTAGTTAATAGCATGTTAGAGCACATGCAAACAGACCATTTTTATATTCACTTAAAGTAAATTATTATCAGAATCAATTTCAAATAACCATACCATAAATCTATTTCTTACGAGGATTTTTCCTATCGTTGCACTATGATACACTGCGCACTCTTAGGACTCACCTATTAGCTATTATTTCGGTTGCTCATGTCATCACTCGATCTTCATCACCTTGCTCAAAATATAAAACGTTGGGGAACTGAACTAGGATTCCAACAAACAGGAATTTGCGATACTGATTTATCGCTCGAAGAGCCTCGTTTACAAGCTTGGCTAGATAAACAGTATCATGGTGAAATGGCATGGATGGCTAAATATGGCATGACTCGAGCAAGACCCCATGAATTGGTGCCGGGTACATTGCGAGTGATCAGCGTCAGAATGAACTATTTGCCAACAGATGCCGCTTTTGCTCGTACCCTTAATAATCCAGAGCAAGGCTATATTAGCCGTTATGCATTGGGTAGAGATTATCACAAAGTATTAAGACAACGCCTTAAAAAATTAGGTGAAAAAATTACGCAATATTGCCAACAGTTTGAATATCAAGGTATTGTTAATTTTCGTCCTTTTGTTGATTCAGCGCCGATAATGGAACGACCATTGGCCGTGAAAGCTGGTCTTGGGTGGGTTGGTAAACACTCACTTGTTATCAATAATCAGGCCGGCTCTTGGTTTTTTCTCGGTGAATTATTAATTAATTTACCTTTGCCTATTGATTTTCCCGTTGAAGAGCAATGCGGTAAATGTGTAGCTTGCATGACCACTTGCCCAACAGGCGCCATCGTAGAGCCTTACACCATTGATGCTCGTCGCTGTATTTCTTACCTAACGATTGAACTTGAAGGCGCTATTCCTGAAGAATTTCGCCCTTTGATGGGCAATCGTATCTATGGTTGTGATGATTGCCAATTAATTTGCCCATGGAATCGTTTTTCTTCGCTCACAGAGGAAGATGATTTTTCTCCGCGCCGTGCCTTACATACACCAGAATTGCTGGATCTATTCCAATGGAGTGAAGAAAAATTTCTGCGTATTACAGAAGGTTCACCGATCCGACGAATTGGCTATTTACGTTGGCTAAGAAATATTAGTGTTGCGTTAGGCAATTCCCCTTATCAGGACAAAATTGTACTGGCCTTGCAAGAGCGCTTTGGTTTAGGGGAGGTTTTAGATGAACATTTGCACTGGGCTATCGCCCAACAGAAAGCCAAAAGAGAAGAAAAAACACTAAAAATACAGACTTCACAACAAAAACGTCTAGTAAGGGCAATAACTAAGGGCCTACCTCGTGATGCTTAGTTTTTAACATGATACGCATACTCATAAGATGAGATAATTTCACCTGTGAATAAAATAAAAACTCTTTGTCTATCAATATGAAGAAAAAATTCAAGCGAAGTGTGGCACAAATTAAAAAAAATAAAAATAAACTTACTTATCAATTGGATAGATAAAAGCAATATTTAACTCACTAGCATAATATGCTAATGACTCAATGATAGCAGCCTGTGGATAACTCTGTGCAGTAAAAAAATAAATTAGTGCTAGATGCAAGGATTATGAGCATCTTATTGTGGATAATTTATTTCGATAAGAATATTAAGATAAGTGGAACTCGGGCTCTTTTTTCCAAAGAAAAGTCATAAAAATACTTTTCTTCATAAAAAATACTCTTCAAAGTATATTTAACAGAATAAAAACCTAAACAACAAAAATTGATCTGAGGTTTAGCTCCCCCCTAAACGAGGAAAGGCGCACATTCTAGTGCTGGCTAAATAGAAATGCAAGCAAAGATCAAAGATAGATCACAAAAAAATAGCTTGATCTTTCTTGCTGTTATCGATTTCCCTTTTTCTGCACTGCAATGGGTCACTCGCTTTAAGTGTATTAGCTACAATCGCTGATCTGCACCTACCACAGTGTAGACTCATTTTTAAAAAGTGAGAGAGAAAATAAAGATTTTTTGGTTATATTTTATACAAGCATTGCTATTTCCTGTCCATAGTTATGTCCTTGTGACTTTTAGAATGCAATAGCTTTATTTGGGTGTTATTAAACAAAATAACGCTTTGTATTGTTGCTTATGCGTGACTGCTCCCCGCCCTGTTGAAGTGACCTCATAGAGTTGGACTGTTCATTAAGCGGTTTTCGCTAAAGGTTTTCTATATTGCATTTTAGCTTTTATCTCTTCACACTCAGATTAGACTTTTTTTAGACTTAATTTAGTCTTATTGATTAAGGTAGATATGCGTTACTCAGAACAAATCAAACCAATTAGTTATTTAAAAGCTAATGTCGCCGAAGTGATGACTAAACTCACTGAATCTGGTGCACCGATGATTATTACTCAAAATGGCGAAGCAAAAGCGGTTATTCAGGATATTACCTTTTATGAAGAGACACAGGAAACATTAGCCTTACTTAAAATATTGGCGTTAGGTCAGCAACAAGTTGAAGCAGGTGAAGTAAAAGATATAAAAAGCGTTGTTCAGCGTTTAAAAAGTAAAAGGAAATAATCGTAATGGCGTCCTATAAAGTGGTAATGACGAAAGATGCCGAAACAGACTTAGAGGACATCAATAACTATATTGCCGACCACGACAGCATAGATAATGCAGATTATGTATTAGATGAGCTGCTTAAGGTCACTAATACACAGGCTAACTTTCCTATGAAAGGCAGTATTCCAAAGGAATTACAAAGTTTAGGTATTCGTGAATATCAGCAAATCTTTTTTAAACCTTATCGTGTCATCTATCACACAATAGCAAAACAAGTGGTTATCTTTATTATTGCGGATGGCAGACGAGACATGCAAGCCCTGCTTACTCGGCGACTTTTAGGGTAAAAATATCTTACTGTATATTCTTATCATAGAGAGACAGGCCGACTTCTAAAAACAGCTTAGCTAATGCTATTACGACAAACGCTTTGATTTATAAGAATTTACTGAGTTTATTGAAGTCTTTGGAAGAAGATTTGGAGCGGGAAACGAGACTCGAACTCGCGACCCCAACCTTGGCAAGGTTGTGCTCTACCAACTGAGCTATTCCCGCATTTGGTAAGTTTTGTGCTGATAATTATCGAAGAAAGATTTGGAGCGGGAAACGAGACTCGAACTCGCGACCCCAACCTTGGCAAGGTTGTGCTCTACCAACTGAGCTATTCCCGCGTCGCTAATACTGATAACTATCGAAGAAAGATTGGAGCGGGAAACGAGACTCGAACTCGCGACCCCAACCTTGGCAAGGTTGTGCTCTACCAACTGAGCTATTCCCGCGTCTTTCTTACACCCGTACAAACGAAATTCTTCATCGGTACGGGAAGCGCATTATACGAGAAAAATGCTTAACCGCAAGCCCTTATCAGTAAAAAAATGCGTTTTTTTGATTGCATGACGATAAAATCATCACAATGATGCAATATCAGCCATCAATCCGCTAATTTCTACTCTTTAATAAAGGTTTGGCGATAATAGGCTAATTCAGCAATAGATTCTCGAATATCATCCAACGCTTGATGAGTATTTTTTTTCTTAAATCCTTCAAGGATTTCAGGTTTCCAGCGACGAGCTAACTCTTTTAGTGTACTGACATCGAGATAACGATAATGAAAATATTTTTCTAATTCAGGCATATAGCGAAATAGAAAACGTCTATCTTGCCCCACACTATTACCACAGATCGGTGATGCACCCTGTGGCACCCATTTTTCAAGGAATTCGATAGTGGCTTGTTGTGCAGCCACATCGTCATACTGACTTTCTTTAACCCGCTGAACTAAACCACTTGCCGTATGTGTTGTAGTATTCCATTCATCCATCGAGGCGAGTAATTTATCCGATTGATGTACGGCAATAACGGGACCTTCAGCTAAAATATTAAGTTGGGGATCGGTGACGATAGTGGCAATTTCAATAATACGATCGCGTTCAGGATCAAGGCCAGTCATTTCCAGATCTATCCAGATAAGATTGTTCTCGCTTTTTGACATAATATATCCTAGCTGTTTCTTAGAGTGAGACATGATATTTTAACCTTTATCATAGCGCGTTTACTCAATAAGCACGACAAAAGAACATCTAACCGAATAACACAAGTGAGGATCGGTGACAAAACGTAAATTATCTAAAGGCCAGCAACGCCGAGTACAAGAAAATCATAAAAAGCGTTTGCAAAGCAAAGAGAAAAAAAATCACGTTGAATTAGACGATACACAATTAGGCGAAGCGACCGAAGGCCTCGTTATCAGTCGCTTTGGGCAACATGCAGATATTGAAGCTGCAGATGGCTCTATTACCCGTTGTAATATTCGCCGTACTATTTCATCCCTAGTCACAGGCGATAGAGTGGTGTGGCGCCCTGCATTACAAACCCAAGAAAATGTGCGCGTCAATGGCATTGTAGAAGCTGTTCATGAGCGTACTTCTGTACTCACTCGCCCAGATTATTATGATGGTATTAAACCTATTGCCGCTAATATCGATCAAATTATTATTGTTTCAGCCATTTTACCTGAGCTTTCACTTAATATTATCGACCGCTACTTAGTGGCTTGTGAAACCTTAAATATCGAACCCCTTATTGTATTGAATAAAGTCGATATGTTAGATGCAGAAAGCCGAGCGATGGTAAGTGAGTGGATGCAAATTTATAAAGATATTGGTTATCGAGTGCTTGAAGTCTCAAGCTATACCAAAGAGGGATTAGAAGCATTAACTCAAGCATTAATTGGCCGCATCTCTATTTTTGCTGGCCAGTCAGGTGTGGGTAAATCGAGCCTTCTCAATACTCTCTTACCACCAATGGAAGAAAGTATTCTGGTCAATCAAGTCTCTGACAACTCAGGGCTTGGACAACATACCACCACCGCATCGCGCCTTTACCATTTCCCTCTAGGAGGCGATGTTATTGATTCACCGGGGGTACGTGAATTTGGTTTGTGGCATTTAACACCTGAGCAAGTGACCAAAGGTTTTATTGAGTTTCGACCTTTCTTAGGAGGCTGTAAATTCCGTGATTGTAAGCATAATGACGATCCGGGTTGCTTGATCACCGAAGCCGTAGATAAAGGTGAAATCGCACCAACCCGATTTGAAAACTATCATCGTATTTTAGAAAGTATGAGTCAGGTGAAAGTGCGTAAAAATATTAATTTAGACTCTTAAGCATAGATTCACTGACAACCCTATTAAGGGTGGGTACAATAGACCCCTTTTGTCGATTTTTTATCGTTCGATCCCAGAGGTTGCCATTTTGGACAAGCTAAAAATTAAACTACAGTATCTATTGCCTAAATTATGGCTAACACAGCTAGCTGGTTGGTTTGCCAATAAAAAAGCGGGTAGCGTTACTCAATTTGCTATCAAAATGTTTGCTCGCGCATATAAAGTTGATATGAATGAAGCGAAAGAGAGCCAATTTCAGGCTTATGCAACATTTAATGAGTTTTTTATTCGTGCATTAAAAGATGGCGCTCGCCCTATTGTTGAAGGAGATAACCAACTGGCTCTCCCCGCAGATGGCGCTGTCAGTCAGCTTGGTCAGATCCAAGACGATCAAATTTTACAAGCCAAAGGGCACTCTTACACCCTTGAAGCGTTGCTAGCAGGTAATTTTACCTTGGCCGACCAGTTCCGCCATGGGCAATTTATTACAACCTATCTTTCACCACGGGATTACCACCGTGTTCATATGCCTTGCGATGGGTTATTAAAAGAGATGATTTATGTCCCCGGCGATCTCTTTTCTGTTAATCCTTTAACTGCGGCAAATGTTCCTAACTTATTTGCTCGTAATGAACGTATTATTTGCCTTTTTGACACCCAATTTGGTCCCATGATACAAATTCTTGTTGGAGCGACCATTGTAGGGAGTATTGAAACGGTCTGGTGTGGCATGGTAACACCACCACGTGAAGGTATTATTAAACGTTGGACTTATCCTCAAGCGGATAAAGTTGGCGCTATATTTCTGAAAAAAGGTGAAGAGATGGGACGCTTTAAATTAGGCTCGACCGTTATTAACCTCTTCCCTGAAAATAGTGTTCAATTAAATAAAGATCTGATGAACGGCTCTGTAACATTAATGGGAGAACTACTAGGCTCTATCATTAATGCCACAGGCACTGATCATAAGGCCTGCGATAATAATACCATTAATGAATAATTCGTAATTCGGAGTAAACCTTGTGCGCCTGATAATCAGTCTACTTTTTAGCTTTTTTCTGACTATCTCATTCAATACTTCGGTGTTTGCTGCGGATGTTGATAAATTACGTCAAGATATCAAACAACTTGAAGGCAGTACTAATCCTCAAGATATTGAAACTGTTCAGGCGCTACAAGGCACCATCAATTGGATAAATGATGGTGAAAAAGCTCAAGTTAATGCGGATAATTATCAAAAGACTATTGATGAATATCCGCAGATCACTCAAGAGTTAAGGGCTAAATTACTCGAAGAGAGTCACTCAGTTCCAACAATTCCAGAAAAAATTACTATTCCTGAGCTTGAGCAAAAAATCATTCAAGTGAGTAGCCAACTGATGGAACAAGCTCGGCTACAACAACAAGAGCAAGATAAAAGCCGTGAAATCAGCGAATCACTCAATTTACTCCCTCAGCAACTTTCAGAAGCTCGTCGTTTACTAAGTGATGCAACGGCGCGTTTAGCGGCAATAGGGGCATCAAACACCCCACTAGCAGAAGCACAAAATAAATTAACCCAAGCTGAAGTCACAGCACGAAAAGCGATGGTTAATGAGCTGGAAATGGCGCAACTTTCTGCTAATAATCGTCAAGAAATTACTCGACTGCGCTTAGAGCTATTTAAAAAACGTTATCAACGACTTGATGTACAACTGCAACAATTGCGTAGTTTACTAAATATCAAGCGCCAAGAAGTGGCAGATCTCGCTTTAGAAAAGACAGAAATGCTCGCCGAGCAAGGGGGCGAACTCCCCGAGTTTCTGACTAAGCAAATCGAGACAAACCGTCAACTTTCTCAGATCCTCAATAAACAGACGCAAGAAATGAGTGAGTTAACCGAAAAACAGCGTCTAACAACACAACAAACCCAACAAGTAAGACAGACACTCACAACCATTCGAGAGCAAGCCCAATGGTTAAGTGGCTCTACGGCATTAGGTGAAGCATTAAGAACACAATTGGCTCGCTTACCTGAAATGCCCCGCTCTCAAGAGCTGGATAGGGATATCGTTCAGTTACGTGTTGAACGATTAGGCTATGAAGAGATGCTAGAAAACCTAGGCAAAATCCAACCTCCTGAAACTGCCGATGGCTCAAAGCTACCAGAAGCTCAGCAATATATTTTTGACTCCCTCATTCAAGCGCGCCAAGAGTTACTCAATTCTCTTTTATCCGGTTATGACTCCCAAATCCTAGAGTTAACCAAACTCAAAGTAGCCACAACACAACTTGCGGATGCCTTAAAAGAGACAAAAGATGCCACAAACCGCTATATGTTCTGGGTGGCCGATATCAGCCCAATAAAACTCAATTATCCGGTTTTATTAATTAAAGATATTACTCGCCTACTCTCATTAGATACTTTCTCACAATTAGGGCATGCTGCGGTTAACATGCTCAAAAACCAAGATACCTTTATCTATCTACTGGTCACCCTATCTATTGTCGGTTTTAGTCTTCGTACCCGTAAGCATTACAATGCGTTTCTTGAAAGAGTCAGTAATCGCATTGGTAAAGTCACTCAAGATCATTTCTCATTAACGGTGCGTACCGTATTTTGGTCAATATTAATCGCCTTACCACTACCGCTATTATGGTCTGCCGTAGGATATGGTTTACAAAGTGTCGAATGGCGTTATCCCATGGCGGGAGCGATTGGTTATGGTGTAACTGCCGCAGCCCCTGTGCTATGGCTATTTATGATAAGTGCTACCTTTGCTCGCCCTAATGGGTTATTTATCGCGCAATTTAAATGGAAAGAGAGTCGTGTGAAAAAAGCGATGCGCTTTTATCAACTGTCGATTTTCGTCATTGTGCCGTTAATGATGTCGCTTATCACCTTTGAATACTATAGTGACAGAGAATTTGCGCCAACGGTTGGGCGTTTTTGCTTTTTATTATTGTGCATTGCTTTAAGTTTTATTACCTCAAGCCTAAAAAAGGCACATGTGCCGCTTTACTTAGATAAACATGGCTCTGGTGATAATGTGATAAATACCATTTTATGGTGGTTCTTACTTGTTGCCCCTGTTCTTGCAGCCCTCGCGGCTATCTTAGGCTATCTCTCAACCTCCATCGTATTACTGGGTCGCTTAGAGATGTCTGTGGCGATTTGGTTTGCCTTGCTGATTATTTATCATATTATTCAACGATGGATGCTGATCCAACGTCGTAAGCTTGCCTTTGAACGAGCCAAACAAAAACGGGCAGAAATTTTAGCTCAACGAGCCAAAGGGGAAGATGAGAATACCATTGTTGGCAGCAGTGGTGAGAGTACCGCTAACTTAGAGTTGGAAGATCAAGCCATTGACCTTGATGCGATTAGTGCACAATCTATTGGTCTAGTTCGTTCTATTCTGACCATGATTGCACTTGTGTCCATGATTTTACTCTGGTCAGAGCTCAATACAGCCTTCTCTTTTGTCGATAATATCCGACTATGGGATGTGACTTCCTCCGTTAATGGCGTCAATACTATCCAGCCCATTACCATGGGGTCTATCTTAGTCGCTATATTAGTGATTATTATCACGGCACAATTGGTAAGAAACCTGCCAGCACTGCTTGAACTGGCAATTTTACAACACTTAGATCTAACACCTGGTACAGGTTATGCCATTACCACTTTAACGAAATACAGCATCACCCTAATAGGCAGTATTGTTGGTTTCTCATTATTAGGTATTGAGTGGTCAAAACTACAATGGTTAATTGCCGCTATGGGGGTAGGTCTTGGTTTTGGCTTACAAGAAATTTTTGCCAACATTATCTCAGGGTTAATGATCTTGTTTGAAAAGCCAATCCGTATTGGTGATACCGTTACTATCCGTAACTTGACTGGGAATATTTCTAAAATCAATACGCGAGCCACCACGCTCACCGATTGGGATAGAAAAGAGATCATTGTGCCTAATAAAGCATTTATTACAGAGCAATTTATTAACTGGTCATTATCAGACTCTATTACACGTATCGTAATGACCATCCCTGCGCCAGCTGATTGCAATAGTGAACAAGTGACTAATGTATTATTAGAAGCCTCTAAACGCTCTACCATGATTTTAGACAACCCCGCTCCTGAGGTTTACTTGGTTGACCTACAACAAGGGATCCAAATCTTCGAGTTACGTGTTTATGCCGCAGAAATGGGACATAGAATGCCAGCCAGACATGAGATCCATCAAAATATTCTGCTAGCCTTTGCAGAGCATGGCATTCCATTACCATTCCCGCCGTTCCAAGCACGGGTAGATATGGTGGGTAATACCATTAGTACTTCAATGCGTGCAACACCAAGAGAAGTAGGCGGATTGTAGTCAATTACATCTATTACTTTGAATAAAAATGCCATTAATTTAAATGAAAAAACCAAAATAGTGGCATTTTTGCTTCTTGTTACCACTCTTCTTACCACTGTTATGCGCCTAGCATTCAATACAAACAGCCAGTTATAAACAGCTATTCTGTTGGTATGACGCATGTCACACCACAATAGGTATGCACACTCCGTTTACCTATCACTATTAATAACTTTTTTTTTCACTTTTTTGTTTAATAAAATTGATGATTAATAACACAATGAAACTATTTTATCGATATATAATTATACAATATTGGAATATGAACATCATAAAATGTTACTTAGTTTTCTATTTACTTATAGAGATCTCTTTTATTACCAAAGATCCTTCTTACTAAGTAAAGAATTAAGAAATAATAGCGACCATCTTAGTTGCTTACTGTTTTCTCTTATTTTAATGTTTATCAATTTTTGCAATATAAAAAGCCATCTTTGTTCTGTATTCTTCAAAAATTTGTGCAAACACGCCTATCTTTTTTTATTGCTAAAGATCACAAAAATACGTTTTTATACTTAAATTTACTCAATAAATGAGTATTAAAATACTATTTTCGATATTTTATTTTACTTATTTTTATCATATTTAATTTTTGTTTAACTTAAGTCAAATAATTTTAGTTTATTTTTTAACCTATCATTATCCTCTCCTTTTCCTTGCTGCATCAGCGTGACGTAGCAAAAATCATTCAAATTGCTATATGAAACACCAA
>NZ_CAWPAV010000097.1:0-4123 GCF_963885725.1 Proteus sp. G4380 | reverse complement strand
ATGTGCGAACTCGATATTTTACACGACTCTCTTTACCAATTCTGCCCCGAATTACACTTAAAACGACTCAACAGCTTAACGTTGGCTTGCCACGCATTACTTGACTGTAAAACTCTCACTCTTACCGAACTTGGCCGTAACCTGCCAACCAAAGCGAGAACAAAACATAACATCAAACGAATCGACCGATTGTTAGGTAATCGTCACCTCCACAAAGAGCGACTCGCTGTATACCGTTGGCATGCTAGCTTTATCTGTTCGGGCAATACGATGCCCATTGTACTTGTTGACTGGTCTGATATTCGTGAGCAAAAACGACTTATGGTATTGCGAGCTTCAGTCGCACTACACGGTCGTTCTGTTACTCTTTATGAGAAAGCGTTCCCGCTTTCAGAGCAATGTTCAAAGAAAGCTCATGACCAATTTCTAGCCGACCTTGCGAGCATTCTACCGAGTAACACCACACCGCTCATTGTCAGTGATGCTGGCTTTAAAGTGCCATGGTATAAATCCGTTGAGAAGCTGGGTTGGTACTGGTTAAGTCGAGTAAGAGGAAAAGTACAATATGCAGACCTAGGAGCGGAAAACTGGAAACCTATCAGCAACTTACATGATATGTCATCTAGTCACTCAAAGACTTTAGGCTATAAGAGGCTGACTAAAAGCAATCCAATCTCATGCCAAATTCTATTGTATAAATCTCGCTCTAAAGGCCGAAAAAATCAGCGCTCGACACGGACTCATTGTCACCACCCGTCACCTAAAATCTACTCAGCGTCGGCAAAGGAGCCATGGGTTCTAGCAACTAACTTACCTGTTGAAATTCGAACACCCAAACAACTTGTTAATATCTATTCGAAGCGAATGCAGATTGAAGAAACCTTCCGAGACTTGAAAAGTCCTGCCTACGGACTAGGCCTACGCCATAGCCGAACGAGCAGCTCAGAGCGTTTTGATATCATGCTGCTAATCGCCCTGATGCTTCAACTAACATGTTGGCTTGCGGGCGTTCATGCTCAGAAACAAGGTTGGGACAAGCACTTCCAGGCTAACACAGTCAGAAATCGAAACGTACTCTCAACAGTTCGCTTAGGCATGGAAGTTTTGCGGCATTCTGGCTACACAATAACAAGGGAAGACTTACTCGTGGCTGCAACCCTACTAGCTCAAAATTTATTCACACATGGTTACGCTTTGGGGAAATTATGAGGGGATCTCTCAGTACAGAGTGTGGTATCGCACCAATGCCAGATCCAAGCTTAACTAACCCAAATATCGTGATAAAAGCACATAAAGATGCAAAACCTTCTGGTGATAAAACCGGCTCAGTTCAAAATGCGGCGGAGGTATAAACCATGCATGAACTTCCTCTTGTCTTTTTTACTGTTTTAGGCTCTAGCGCAGCAGGTCTGTTTCTGATCGCTTATATCAGTAAAAAGTTAGGTCAAATTGATGAACAACAACTGCGTAATGCCAATATTCTTGCTCTGATATTAATGCTTGTGGGCTTAGGTATTGGTGGATTACACGTAGGTCAGCCACTACGCTTTTTCAATATGTTATTAGGCGTAGGACGTTCTCCAATGAGTAACGAAGCTTTTCTAAGTGGTGTATTTACTGGTTTTGCTTTTGCAACAGTGGCACTCACTATTATGAAAAAATGGCGGGGATTACGTGAAATTTGTAATCTATTTACCGTTATTTTTGGTTTAGCTTTTGTTTGGTCAATTCCGCAAGTTTACCATATTCCAACAATTGCTAACTGGAATACAGATTACACCACGTTACAGTTTTGGATGACGCTATTAATTGGCGGTGGAGTACTTGCAATGGTCAGTGGTGCAAGACGTTTAGGGGCATTGTCCTTTATTATCGGTGCCATAATTACCTTTGCCGCACGCTCCGGTTATGTCAGTTTCCTAAGCTTTAATGGCCCAGAATTAAGTGCTGAGCAATCACTGTTTTGGGGTTTCCAATTAGCAGTATTAGCATTAGGTATTGTGGTTGTCGGGTTTAGTGCATTAAAAGCGCAAACCTCAAAAGTGACCTTAGCAACTTGTGCCGCAGCGGTCGTAATTGCTGAATTATCCGGTCGCATTGCCTTTTATAACTTATGGCATATAACCATGTAATATGGGTTTTCTGTGCGATGACGCTTTATCATTATTGATTTATCATCATAAGCATAGTCATCGGCAAGAAACGAAAAACAAAATGCATATCTTTTTAGATATGCATTTTTTCTTTTTAGAATGAGGAGCCGGGTTGTTGTAAAAACGCTAACTCTTCTGCTGTGGAAGTACGGCCTAAAATTTCATTACGATGAGGATAACGACCATATTTATCGATAATCTCTTTATGGCGTAATTCATATTGATACGTGTCGTCATCATTTAATTGTGAAAACAACGCAATGGCATCTTGATGGATTTTTTGTGATTCTGAATGCATAAATGGCATGATCAGAAATTTGCGTTTTACTGGTGTCAGGGTGAGATATTCGGGTAACCGAATGGCTTCTTGAGCAAGAATTAACGCCATATTATCTTGGGCGAAAGCCTTTGGTGTATCACGCCAAATATTACGTGAAAACTGGTCTAGAATAATAATTTCCCCTAACCGCCCTTCAATGCTCTCGCGCCAAGAGGCAAGCTCTGCGCGACTTGCGCTAATACATAGCTCACCAAATCTATCCTTAATTTCTTTATCAAAAGCGCTATCCTTTTGAAACCACTGTTTTGGGGTACATTCTTCAAACCAAAAGGTTAATACGGGTTGGTAAGGAACCATAGCGATAACCACCTTATATAAATTGATAAGAAATATCATCTCTAAAGTATACTGATTTTTAACCTATGAATAGTATGAAAAAGGTTACAGGGATCGAGCTTCTTTAAAAAACAAAAAAATAAATCCTCTTTAAAGGCAACAAGAGGATTTTAATCACGTCCTAGTTAACACTTAGCTCCTTTAAGTGTTACCCATCCATGAGCAAGTTATACTCTAAACAATGTTGTTAATGATCTATGTAACTTAGTAATCAATATAATAAGGATGTTGTTACTATAACCCCCTTTGGGATCGTTAATAGAATAGATAAAAGCCTAAAAGGGATAAAGCTTAAAAAATAGTGTTAGGGTATTAAAAAGACTTACAGTAGCAAAGGCTACGGCAAAACAAGAAAAGTTGTTATAAGCTTGTTGGATGTTACTTAAGTAAAATATGCGATCAATAATGAAATAAATGCTAAAAAAACACCAATTGCTAATGACATTTGTTGAAAATTTTTTCTTCTTAGTCTGTTTCTTTAACAAAATTAGCGTACAATTACTGCAATTTTTTTACTGAAGATCGACTATGTCTGTTATCGCAACTATTGGAATAGGCTACCTAATTGGGGCTGTACTCTCTTTTATTATCACCTTCTTTTTAACCAAAGATCCCAGCTTAGCTATGCGCCTGCTGAGTGCTTTTCTTATCGCAATAACATGGCCATTGAGTTTCCCAATGGCCATTATATTTTCTATTTTTGGTTGATTAAATTAAAATAAGATGGTTGATATAGAATATTTTTATTTAATCACTTTATTGAGAGGCTCTTAAAAATTAAGAACTATTCTAAAAACTGAAATGTATTTCACTCAATATATTAGTCTTTCACTAATCTATTAGCGTGTTTCTAGCCTAAACTATCAATGATTTTTTATAAAACAAAAAATAAGCTCAGCATCACCTTCATCAAGGTTTTCAATATAGCCACTTTCAACAAAGCCTAATTGAATAAATAAATTTTGCATGGGTACATTAGATTGATTGGTTGAAGTAAACAATTTTTCTGTCGCTATTTTTTGCTGAAAATAAGTAATTAGTTTTTTGCCATAACCTTTTCCCCTATGCTCTTTAGCTATCATCACTAATTCAATAAATTGCTGACCAAAAAAATGGCGATGGACAACACCATAACCAATAATTTCACTTTTCACCTCTAGCAGATAAACGGCCTGATTAGTTAACCATACGTCGATCTCATCAGTACGAGAAGGTTTTTGTTGAGCATAGGTATCAAGCTTAACAAGTATGGATAAATGTCGGTTGCTAGCGAGGGTAATTTTCATAGTATATT
>NZ_CAWPAV010000096.1:0-27845 GCF_963885725.1 Proteus sp. G4380 | reverse complement strand
TGGTTGTTTTATCAATGTGTTCAGAAAATTCTGTAAGTCTCTCCTTTCTCTCCTCTCACTATTGTTAAATAAATTAATTTAATGTTTAAATATTGTAAATAACCACACTTTTTATATAGATATAAAACAGTAAAAAGATAAAAATAACGATTTTTACTATTTGTAATTCCCTTTTTTTATTTTTTACCTCACTAATATTGATTTAAAACCTCTTTATGTTTCATTGTTTCCTTACCACACCACGCCTTAACTGGAAAAATGAACCTTAAAGTGTTAAAACAAAGCCTTATTTATAAACAGAAATTATGCTAACTCGCTCGGAAGAGATAATAATATTATGTCAAAAAGTACCATCCGTATTGCTACACGCCAAAGCCCTCTTGCTATGTGGCAAGCGCTTTATGTTAAAGAACAACTACAAATCGCTCATCCGAGCTTAGTCGTTGAATTAGTACCGATGGTCACGAAAGGCGACATCATCTTAGATACCCCATTAGCAAAAGTGGGTGGTAAAGGGTTATTTGTCAAAGAGCTAGAACTAGCACTACTCAGCTCTCGTGCTGATATTGCCGTACATTCAATGAAAGATGTCCCCATTGATTTTCCTGAAGGTCTGGGATTGGTGACGATTTGTGAGCGAGAAGATCCCCGTGATGCCTTTGTCTCTAATCATTATGATTCATTAGAACAACTGCCAGCCGGAAGTGTCGTTGGTACCTCAAGCCTACGTCGCCAATGCCAATTAAAAGCACTGTGCCCCGATTTAATTATTCGTGATCTACGCGGTAATGTAGGAACCCGTTTAAGTAAACTCGATAATGGCGACTATGATGCTATTATTCTTGCTGTCGCGGGCTTAAAACGTCTTAAATTAACTGAGCGTATTCGTTCTTCTTTGTCTGCGGAACAATCTCTTCCTGCGGTAGGACAAGGTGCCGTTGGCATTGAGTGTCGCTTAGATGATCATGATACTCAAGCCTTATTAGCCGCCCTTAACCACGCAGATACTGCAACTTGTGTAAAAGCAGAACGTGCGATGAACACTCGCCTTGAGGGGGGTTGCCAAGTACCTATTGGTAGTTATGCTATTTGGCAAAACGGCAAAATTTGGCTACGAGCATTAGTTGGCTCCCCTGATGGTGAAACTATTTTACGTGGCGAACGCTTAGTATCACCTGAAGATGCAGAGCAAGCTGGTATTTCTCTTGCCGAAGAGCTACTAGATAAAGGAGCTAGAGAGATTTTAACCGCTGTATATCAAGGTAATACAGCGATATGAGTATTTTAATCACTCGTCCTAGCCCAGCAGGAGAACAACTTACGCAACGCTTAATTGATGCGGGAAAGCATGCTTTTCATGCACCTTTAATAGAAATAGCCGCGGGTAAAGAGCTTTCCATATTAGAAAACAAATTAAATAAGCTAAGTACGGGTGATTACCTTTTTTTACTTTCTAAAAATGCGGTGTGGTACGCAAACTGGCAACTAAATCAATTACAACAATCATGGCCAGATACGCTATTCTATTATGGAATAGGTCAAAGCACCGCAGAAGAGTTTCAGCAATTAACAGGACATTCTATACGTTATCCAGAATTTGGAGAAACCAGTGAAGACCTACTGGCCTTGTCTTCACTTCAACAAATAGAAAACAAGCGAGTACTACTACTAAGAGGCAATGGTGGTCGCGAACTACTTGCCACAACATTACGTCAACGCGGTGCAATTGTTGATGAATGTGAATGTTATCAGCGTCTATTTATTGATTATGTATCTGAAGAGTTTGCGCTAAAGTGGAAAAATGCCCAAGTGGATACCTTTGTGGTCACCAGTGGCGAAATGTTGCAACAACTCTTTTATCTAGTCGCTGGATCTGAAAAAGCATGGCTGTTAGACAGTCATTTAGTGGTGGTCAGTAAACGATTAGCAACAATAGCTAGCACATTAGGCTTTAAAAAAATAACCGTTGCTGAAAGTGCCAATAATGATGCTTTATTTCATGCATTAATATAGAACTTAAATGAGACGCCGATATGACGGAACAGAAAAATACGAATGAAAATGACTTGCAGAATGGTACATCAAAGGCTGATGACGATATCCGCTATCAAGAAGTAAAACCTGTAAACAATAAGCGTTCAGGTTTGATAGGGAGTGCCGTTGCGATCCTCGTTATTCTGGCAATCGGTGGTGGTCTTTATTATTACACCACTCAACAAGCGACTAAACTAAGTACAGAAAACCAATCGCTAAAATCACAATTGGCACAATTACAACAATTGCAAGATACTTATCAACAACGTTTTGACAATATTGACAGTCAGTTTAACTCACAAAAACTCACTATTGATAAACTGCAAAATGAACGCCAAGTTACTGAGCGTCAAATCCAAAATTTACAAACGCAATTTGCTGCTATCTCAAGTGCAGATGTAAAGAGCTGGCTATTAGCACAAGCTGATTTTATGGTAAAAATGGCGGGGCGCAAATTATGGAATGACCAAGATGTCGTCACAGCGGTAAGTTTATTAAAAGGTGCAGATAGTAGCTTAGCAGAAATGAATGACCCAAGCTTATTGGCCATCCGCCGCGCCATTAATGAAGATATTGGCAACTTAGCCGCGCTGAGCAAAATTGATAATGATGGTACTATTTTACAATTAAATCAGTTAGCTAATCAGGTTGATAACCTACGCTTATCTGGATTTGAGCGTGATGGCTCACCGATGGATAAAAATGATGAAGCCATTTCAGGCTCGCTTTCTGACTGGAAGCAAAACCTCAGTAAAAGCTGGAAAAGCTTTATGGATGACTTTATTACTATCCGTCGTCGAGACAGTACCGCTATTCCACTATTAGCCCCAAACCAAGATATTTATCTGCGAGAAAATATCCGCTCTCGTTTATTAATTGCTTCTCAAGCGGTACCTCGCCATCAAACAGAGATTTATCAACAATCATTAGAAGCGGTATCTACTTGGGTACGCGCCTATTTTGATACCACCGATCCGAATACAACGGCTTTCTTAGACAGTATTAATGAGCTTGAAAAGCAGCCTATTACTCTTGCAATGCCAACAGAATTAAAAAGCCTCTCTCTGTTAGAAAAACGAGTAGAAAAGCAGATCCGTAATTTGCTGACCCAAAACGAGACATCACAGCCAGAAGCGGTTGAAGCCAAAGATGCCGAAGCTACACAAGCCCCTTATGCGGTTGATGCAGCACAAGATAGTGCAACATCAGGAACAACGACATCAACAACCGTAGCACCACAAGGAGAATAAATTTATGTTCAAGATCTTACTCCTATTTGTGGTATTGATTGCAGGGATAATCTTCGGCCCTGTATTAGCGGGTCATCAAGGTTATGTCTTTATACAAACCGATAATTGGGATATTGAAACTAGCGTTACCAGTCTTGTGATCATGTTTGTCCTACTGCAACTGATATTGCTCTTGCTTGGCTGGTGTTATCGTCGTTTTATTGGTACAGGCTCTAAAGCCTATAGTTGGTTCTCTTTGCGCAAACGCAGCCGAGCACGTAAACAAACACGGTTAGCATTAATGAAACTTGCGGAAGGTGATTTCAAACAAGTAGAAAAGCTGATGAGCCGCAATGCCGATTATGCGGAACAACCTGTAGTAAACTATTTACTAGCAGCAGAAGCAGCACAACAACGGGGTGATGAGTTTAGAGTACAGCAACATCTGGAGCGTGCTTCTGAACTTGCTGATACCAATCAGTTACCCGTTGATATTACCCGAGTGCGTATTTTACTGGCGCAAAATGAAAACCATGCTGCTCGTACTGGGGTTGATGAATTACTCAATCAAGTGCCTCGTCATCCGGAAGTATTACGCTTAGCAGAAACTGCGTATATACGTACAGAAGCTTGGCAAGCACTACTTGATATCATCCCTTCAATGCAGAAAATAGCCCTACATACAGATGATGAATTAGAGCAATTACGTCAACAAGCCTATATTGGGCTGATGGGACAGAAGATGTCCGAAAATGGTTGTGATGGACTGAAAAATTGGTGGAAGGCACAGCCTCGTAAGATCCAACATGATAACGGACTACGATTTGTATTAGCAGAACACCTTATTGAGTGCAACGATCCGCAAACTGCGCAGACGATCATTTTAGATGGGATCAAACGTCACTATGATGAACGCCTGATCTTATTGTTACCGCGCTTAAAAAACAGCGATCCAGACTCAATTTTAAAAGTGCTTAACTCACTAATTAAACAACATGGTCCGACACCATTACTCAATAGCACCGTCGGTCAAATTGCCATGCAACAAGGGCAATGGGCACAAGCAGAAACAGCATTTCGCAATGCATTAAAACAGCGTCCAGATGTTCATGATTTTGCGTGGTTGGCTGATGTGCTAGATAAACAGAATAAATCAGTTGAGTCAGCCAAAGTACGCAAAGATGCGCTATTAATGACGTTAAAAAAAGACTCTGTTATTTTTGACGAGCCTAAAACAAATAAAGCACTGCAATAAATACATCATTTCATTTATTGACCAAAACCCTCAAACACAAAATTGAGGGTTTTTTATTACTTTTAAAAAGCGTGTTGAACCAGTAGTACTACTTCAAGACACAAAATTAAAAATAAATAGACCCAAGCGATACGATAAAAACGATAAGGTATCCCTTTGTTATTTTCATGTTGAAATGACAAATAATATTTTCTTGCTTGGTAAAACACCACGATATAAATCAGTGCGATCCCCTGACACAGAAAAGCGACATACTTCGCCCATGATTTTCCACCGATAATCAGCATGATCAGCGGGATCAAAAAAAACAATAATGGGCCAAACTTATCTATCAAAAAGAGCCTTTCTTGCGCAAGATACGCTTTTTGGTTATTTATCATCGTGATGCTACCCCCTATTTACCCTTGCGCTGGATAATAGCGTGATAGTGTTATCAATTCAAAAGGGATGAGATAAAAAACAGACAAAAAAACACCCGTATTAAAAAATACAGGTGCATAAAATATACAATCAGGTCTACAGACGGATGGTGCCTCACTCAACGTTTCGTCCTGTTGGTGATGAATGGTGTTTCATCGATAACGTGGACGTAGGCACCGATAATCGGCTCTGCATCATTCCTAGGTTTATGAAGTCATATGCTGTCATAAGGAGTGGAATGAGCATCTACAGGATAAGTAATGCATTTAGCGTGCCAACTTGTATTTTCCGCCAATAAAAAATTAATTCCCAAACAGCATAAAACTAACTAATTGAATTTTTTAGGCGCCTTCGCCTGTATGGCGTATTTAAAATATAAAAGATCAGAGAGCGTATTTTTATCAGGCTATTGTTAAATAAAAAAGAAAAAATAAATTTGCCAACTCGTCTCTGTTTCACGACAGTTAAGCTAACACCAGTATATAATATATAAAAATCATTGAGTTAAATGTCACCTTTTAGCGACATGAAATTTGCCATGTGTTGTTTTTCACCGACAATAAAAAATATTTCATTTAAATTCATGATGTTACAGAAACTATTCTATTTCCTCATGATGCTCTTTTTATGTAGTATAAAATCAGGCAGTAATACAAATTATTAATAATCTTTAACTAATATACTTACACTGCCCTGTAAACAAATAGCCTAATGATCTCCCTTTTTAAACTAAAAGAGCCAACAACCTGCTTTAATCATGAATCATAGATAAATGGTCTATTGTGTTTAGGACAGTAGCAAAAGGACAAAAGAGAAAGGACAGAAGGAAGATACAACAATATAAATGAAATAAGACAATATCGCTGTCAATAGCTTGATAATAAATGCAAAAAAGCCTCGATATATATCGAGGCTTTTTCTTATTGGTCGGCGAGAGAGGATTCGAACCTCCGACCCACTGGTCCCAAACCAGTTGCGCTACCAGGCTGCGCTACTCGCCGTCTGAATGACTGCTCTTATCTTGTTTATGGTGCGAAGGGGGGGACTTGAACCCCCACGTCCGTTAGGACACTAACACCTGAAGCTAGCGCGTCTACCAATTCCGCCACCCTCGCATAAACAAAAACTAAGATAAGATGGGGTGGCTAATGGGACTCGAACCCACGACAACTGGAATCACAATCCAGGGCTCTACCAACTGAGCTATAGCCACCATAACAGCTATCTTACTACTTCTACAACAACGCTCTTCACCGTAACTCTTAGCACGCTTTAATGGCGCGCCCGACAGGATTCGAACCTGAGACCTCTGCCTCCGGAGGGCAGCGCTCTATCCAGCTGAGCTACGGGCGCTTCACGCCGTTGCGGGAGAGGATAGTACGGATTTACGCACTGTCTGTCTAGTGCTTTTTGAAAAAAAAAGTTTGTTTGACGATAGTTTGTGCATTTCGTCGATAAATGGAGCGTTTTTACCCACTCAACGCCCCATTAGTATAATAATCAAACAATCAAGATACCAGTAAAGATTGCGATTTTTGCTATTTAACACTTATTGCCGACAAAAAATACTCACGCAACTTACAATTTATTGGAATAGTAATAACCAACAAATTTTAATAACTTAAATTGGCGCTTGATCCGACTAGGTTGTGACAGTAAACGATATAACCACTCTAGGCCTAAATTTTGCCATGCTTTTGGCGCACGCTTAACATGCCCTGTAAAAACATCGTAAGTACCACCTACGCCCATATATAACGCGTCTGGGTGTACTTGCCGACAAGCACGAATAAATAGCTCTTGCTTAGGTGAGCCCATGGCAATGGTCACAATCTTTGCCCCAGAAGCTTTGATACGTTCAAAAAGTGCATCTCTATCTTGTGGCGTAAAGTAACCATCTTGGCTACCGACAATATTCACATTCCATTGTGCCTTTAATTTACTTTCCGTCTGCGCCAATACCTGAGGTTTGCCACCAACCAAAAAGACCGGTGTGCCTTCTTTCCCGGCACGCTCCATTAAAGCTTCCCATAAATCGGCTCCCGCAATACGAGACACTTGTGCATCAGGATATTTACGTCGAATGCCGCGAACAACACTAATGCCATCGGCGTACAAATAATCCGCTTCATCTAATAACTGATTTAGGCCTTTATCTGTTTCTGCGGTTAAGATTTTTTCTGCATTAATCGCAATTAAAGAGCCACTTTTAATTTGCGCACCTTGATAAAGATAATCCAAAAAATGCGCCATATCTTTAAATCCCCAGATATTGTGCCCACGGATGGAATACTTCGGAATTGAATTTGTATCCATTACTTTTCCTTTTGTTCTAAACGAGGTTTATTGCGCACTTGATTAATAACATAGTGACGAACTAATCCTGCACTTTCAAATAACCAATACAGGAGTTTGGCTGCAATTAAACAGGCACCAAATACTAAACAGAAAAAGACCACGCGAGACACAAACGAATCAACGCCCTCACGCGCTAAAACAATCATGTTAAAAATAGCACCAAAGCAAAATGCTTGAAGAATGGCAGATTTGTAGCGATTGTGTTCATTTAAACCCTGCTGATAGAGCCAATCAAACCACTTAATAATAAGCCCAACAACCACCGCGCCTAAGGGGATAAATACAACGCCCCCCATCACCACCAAGGAGCCAATTAACGTTGGTGAAATGGCAAGTCCTGCATGATAATTAAGCACTTCCCAAGTAAAATAGTTTGCTGAATTTAGTACGACATCTGGTCTTTGTGGCCAAACCCATGAAGGGATAAACACATAAAAATCGCGAATAATAGGTGCGAGTCCTTGAAACTCGATTTTGTCGTAATTATTCAACAATAATGCAAGATTTTCCCAAGGAGAGAAGGTATCGCGAGTCAGATATAAAAAGGTATAAAAAGCTTCGGCACCACTGACATCAAGCCCGTAACGTTTTAGTGCTAACCAAAACATACCGACAATGCTCATCACACCTGCAGCAATTAACATCCATAAGGTTATCCAACCACGTACGATGCCAATAAATAAAAATAGTGCAAACGCAATAATGATATTTGCGCGTGTTCCCCCGACGATAACATAGGTCAAAATACCAAAGCCGACCGTCGCACAAAGGAAAAAAAGCCAACGTTGTTGTGTGGGCTTTAAGAAATAGACCACCAGCATTGCAGGAATAAAAAAATAGAAAAAGCGTTTTAGCGCCACACCTGATACTTGGCTTGAAAAAATTTGGCTATATGTTTTCAACTTAAAGAGTAAAAAGCCATTTTGTAAGAAAAATATGCCCACAGTGACGATAGCAATTAACGCTAACAGTATCCAAGTTAGGTTGGTCTCTACCCGATTCATCGTAAATAACGGCCTAGAAGGCTCGCTAGAGGCTTTTCTTAGCCTTACCTTATAAGTGACATAATAAATCGCATAAAAGCTAGTAGCGGCTAATAGAGCGTGTAATAAGGCATCGACAGGAACAACTGCCACATCAAACTGAAAGACTAATAAACAAGTTAATGGAAAGCCAAAATAGAATGTCAGCAAATAAAGCATGGAAAAGAAGACATTAAAATTAAAGCGTACCCGACGAAACTCTTGGTAGGTCAGTAATAAAATAAACCCCAACGAGATAAAGTAGACAAGGGTTAACCCCCCCAATTGCGCCAATGTCATTGGGTGTCTCCTGTGCTCATCTCAATCAATTGCTTCCAACCTTGGATAAAATTAGGTGCAAAGAAGGTAATATTCTTCCTATCCAGTAGCAATAATTGACGTTGCGCTTCTTCAATTAACGCCACATCAAGTTTATCACCAGAGAAGAAAACGGGAACACTTTGCTCTGTTAAGTCTTGCCAAAATGGATTTTGACGGCTAATCACAAAAGGGATCCCAAATTGGATCAACAGGCATAACGTACCAATACCCTGCTGACGTTGGAAAATAAAATAACCTAAATCACAGGTTTTTAAGAGTGCGAGATAATCATCAAAGGCAAGATTATGTCGTAATATCTCAACGTGTTCTGTTGGAAATAAGTTTGTCGCTGCATCAGATACTTGCTGAATATAATCCTCGTTATTAGCGGGATATCCCATAGGAATGATCACTTTTGCTTTATGACCAAATTGTTCAGCAATCGCATTTAAAGCATCGATATGGCGGTTAGATTTATCGCCTGAGTTACCTAATACAATAGTAATATGCTGAGGATCAACGGCCTTCTTTTCTGTAAGCGTCAGCGCCGGATCCATTCTTGTTGGGAAATAGAGCAAATTCGCGGGGATATTAACATTTGATTGAGCAAAATAATTTAGATCACCCCGTGTACCAAACACACGTCCAACCCGTTTTTGCGCAAGTTTACGCAATAGATAAAACAGTCTAAATTTTAATTGCTTAGCATCCTGATAAAGATCAGCACCCCAAATATGCCACCAGAATTGATGGCGTTTAATTTTGCCCATCAATAAAGCAAGCCAAATAGGCGCATTAAATTGCCCCAGAAATAGAAAACGTTGTTTTCTATCTGCTTTAGCTAATGCTACCACTCTCTGCGCGACTTGTTTTTTATCCGCTAAACACTCAATCTCTAAATGAGGATAAAGTGATGATAACGAGTTATCTTTACTGGCAACGATAAAACGAGGTTTATACGTTAATGCCGCCTCAGTCACGAGGTGGTCGTTAAAAAAGCGTAACATTGTGTTGTTATGATGCACAATGTCTGAACCTAGTACGTAAATCAAAGTTGTCATTTGCGCCTGCAATAAATCACGAAAACAGAACTACAGAGAAGGAAGTAAATAATATAGGTTGCCATATAGGCTTGAGCTGCACCTAAGGCACCATGTTCAGGAATAAGCCAGCGTGAAAAAAGCGTTAATAAGGCAAATTGGCTCACTTCTGTCAGAATATAAAAACGCAAAGCAGCCTTTGCAATCACCAGATAGCCAAAAACATAAGCCCCTACTTTCAACACATCACCAACCAGTTGCCAAGCAAATAACTCTCGCATAGCGATAAATTTTTCAGAAAATAGCAACCAAATGGCAAAATCTCGCAATAACCAAACCATAAAACTAGCCACTGCCACCGCTGGCAAGACGAATTTCAGTGACTTGGTTATCTCTTTAGCTATCTCACTTTTTTGCGTTAATCGTGAAAGTGTGGGTAATAAGTAAACAGAAAATGATGCTGTAATAAATTGTAGATAAGCATCCGATATACTGCTAACTCCTTGCCAAATGCCAACATCATCCCAGCTATAATGTTCTGCTAACAAGTTACGCATCATGATATAAGCGACGGGTAAAGTGATAGAAGTCAGTAGCGCCATAATGGTAAATTTACCAAGATGACTAGCGATAGCCTTATCCCAACTTGGTTTTAATTCACTGAGAGCAAAGCGCTTACGTTTTATTAAGATAACCATCGCTGGCAATAAAATCAGTGCAGGTACTAAAGCTAAGCCAATTAATGCACCATGATAACCTGCAACGAGATAACAGAGATAATAGGCAATAACACCAATTAAACTTCCCGCAATAATCGCTAAAGCGTTTCCAGATGCATCTCGATAACCTTTTAATATCGCCAGAAAATAGTTGGCATAGGCAATCCCCATCTGAATAAAGGCAACCATTCTGACAATATCTAGATATTGCAGATAGTCATCACCAAATAAAACGCGACTAATTGGTGTGGTAAAAATAAGAAATAAAATGGCAAGTAGTGTAGAAAACAGCAATATCATTGATGATGATGTACCCAACACATTTTTGCGTTGTACTGCATCATCTTGATATTGCGCAATCAATTTTGTTACACCATTAAAAATACCCGCCCCTGACAGTACACCAAGAACGGTAATTAATTGGCGGAAGTTACCCGCAAGTCCCACTCCGGAGGGACCAAAGGAGACCGCCAATAACTTTACGACCAACAGGCCAGCCCCGATTTTTATCAAGGTTGACCCAGCTGTCCAAATTGAAGCTTTAGCTAACGACATATCAAGCAAAGAAATGACGAATATGATGAATAACGGTTTGCTGCTCTTCTTCAGTCATGTTGTAGAACATCGGTAAGCGCACCAAGCGTTCACTCTCTTGTGTAGTGAAAATATCTTTACCATCAAAACGACCAAACTTCATTCCGGCAGGACTCGTATGCAGTGATACATAGTGGAATACTGTTAAGACGCCCTGTGCTTTCATATACTCATTAAAAGCCGTACGCTGCTCTATATCATTAAGTTTAATATAGAACATATGGGCATTATGCTCTAAACCGTCTGGTACAACAGGCAATGTTAACAAACCTTGTTCGGCTAACGGCGTTAATGCATCGTAATAGATTTGCCAGAATGCTAAACGACGTTCATTAATTTTATCGGCTTGTTCGAGTTGCGCCCAAAGATAAGCGGCTTGCAAATCAGACAGCAAATAGCTAGAGCCAATATCACGCCAAGTGTATTTATCAACTTGCCCACGGAAAAATTGACTACGATTGGTGCCTTTTTCACGGATCACTTCCGCACGATTAATTAAAGCCGGATCGTTAATCAGTGTTGCCCCACCTTCACCACCTGATGAATAGTTTTTCGTCTCATGAAAGCTATAGCAACCAATATGACCGATAGTTCCTAAGGCTTTACCTTTATAAGTCGACATTACCCCTTGCGCAGCATCTTCAACGACAAACAGGTTATGCTTTTTGGCGATCGCCATAATGGTATCCATTTCACAGGCAACACCTGCGTAATGAACGGGCACTATCGCACGCGTTTTCTCCGTAATCGCCGCTTCAATTTTTGTTTCATCAAGGTTCATGGTGTCTGGACGAATATCTACAAACACAATAGTTGCA
This sequence comes from Proteus sp. G4380, assembly GCF_963885725.1. Lineage (NCBI taxonomy): Bacteria > Pseudomonadati > Pseudomonadota > Gammaproteobacteria > Enterobacterales > Morganellaceae > Proteus > Proteus sp. G4380. Next base: position 16,035 of record NZ_CAWPAV010000096.1, on the reverse strand, counting down.
CCACGTAAAACAAAGGCGTTCGAAGTCGAAACAAAAGTGAAACTCGGCATAATCACTTCATCGCCGGGTTTGATATCCAGAAGGATAGCCGCCATTTCTAACGATGCTGTACAAGAAGGTGTTAACAGCGTCTTATGACAATGAAATTGTTCTTCTAACCACTTTTCACATTTTTTTGTGAAGTTGCCATCACCACAGAGCTTGCCACTTTCCATCGCCTGTTTCATATACTCTAATTCTGTGCCAACAACGGGTGGTTTATTAAACGGAATCATATTATCCCCTGTATAACCAATAAGTAGTGCTATCAATTAAAGCACCGCTTTGTGTATATAAACGCGAAGCTGCAATATTGCTAATTTGTGTTGCAACATAGAGGGTTGATAGACCTTGCTGTTGACACCAATACTTCGCCACCGACATCAGTTGCTTACCAATGCCTTGTCCTGTTCTATTGGGCATTACAGCAAGTAATCCCACTCTTGCTTCACTCTCAGAAATCCGACGTAATGTTACAAACCCTGTAACCTTATTTTCGCGATCCATCGTCAATAAACAGCTATCATCGAAAGTGCCTAAAACCGCTTTTTTTACCCATAATGCATAAAAACGGCTGCTATCACCTTCTTGGTACCATGGCGCTCGAAAGCGACTTTGTACAAAAGCCGCAGAAGCCGTTGTCATTAATAATGGGATATCAGTTTCATTGGCTGTGCGAAAATGTATTTCAGCAATATTTCCACAAGCATTTTCTGTGCCAATTGGCAATTTGAAATCTATTTCACCTTCAGCGAATTGAAATCCTAATTGCGTTAAGTTATCAATCAGTAGAAGATCATAGGAAGCAACTTTGGCATGAACAACCGTAAATTGCTCAAGCCTATCTTGTGTTAAAACAGGCGCTTGAGCACTAAACTCAAGACGGCCTGTATTGAGGGAGAAAAAATCGCTCTCCCACTCAAGATAATTAATATTGGCGAGGACGGACATGTAATAAATCCAATAGATAGCGGCCATAACCTGTTTTGGCGAGTGATTTTGCGCTTTCTCTGACTTGTTCGTCAGTTAACCAACCATTACGCCAAGCGATCTCTTCCAGACACGCCACTTTAAAACCTTGACGTTTTTCAACGGTTTGTACAAAAGTACTGGCTTCAATTAAACTATCGTGAGTCCCCGTATCTAACCAAGCAAAACCGCGTCCCAATAGCTCCACATTAAGCTCACCACACTCAAGGTACATCTGATTAATCGAGGTTATCTCAAGCTCACCACGAACAGAAGGTTTCACCTTTTTCGCAAAATCAACCACGCGGTTATCATAGAAATAAAGCCCAGTGACCGCCCAATTCGATTTAGGCTGTTGAGGTTTTTCTTCTATTGACAGCACTTTGAAATCATCATCAAATTCAACAACACCGAAGCGCTCCGGATCCATCACTTGATAACCAAATACTGTTGCGCCCCGCTGACGTTGAGCAACTTGTTTTAGTTTGGGGCTAAACCCTTGACCAAAATAGATATTATCGCCTAAGACTAAACAACAGTGCTCATCACCAATAAACTCATCCCCTAAAATAAAGGCTTGAGCTAAGCCATCAGGAGATGGCTGAACTTTATATTGCAGATGGACACCAAATGCAGAGCCATCACCCAATAAACGTTGAAATGAGGTAAGATCATCAGGAGTGGTGATAATCAAAATATCACGAATTCCCGCTAACATAAGTACTGAGAGCGGATAATAGATCATGGGTTTATCATAGATAGGTAACAGCTGTTTCGATACCCCTTTCGTTATCGGATGTAAGCGTGTACCAGAGCCACCCGCTAAAATAATACCTTTCATCATTTATCCTTCACGTAATCAATCACCCAGTCCTAAACGCTCTCCTGCATAAGAGCCATCTAGTACTCGTTGCCACCAAGTTTGGTTATTTAAATACCACAATACCGTCTTACGAATACCTGACTCAAAGGTCTCTTGTGGTTTCCAACCTAACTCTGCTGCAATTTTAGCGGCATCAATAGCATAGCGTAGATCGTGACCCGGTCTGTCTTTTACATGGGTAATTAAATCAACATATTTCGCCACACCAGCAGGTTTATTAGGATGCAACTCTTCGAGCAATTCACAAATAGTTGTCACTACATCAATATTACGGCGTTCATTATGACCACCAATATTATATGTTTTACCCGGTTGAGCCGTTGTTGCCACTAAATACAATGCACGGGCATGATCTTCAACATAGAGCCAATCGCGAATTTGTTCACCTTTGCCATAAACAGGCAGTGGTTTTCCTGAAATTGCATTCAAAATAATCAGCGGGATTAATTTCTCAGGAAAATGATAAGGGCCATAGTTATTTGAACAATTGGTGATCAATGTTGGCAAGCCATAGGTACGCAACCATGCTCGTACAAGGTGGTCACTGGATGCTTTAGAAGCTGAATAAGGGCTACTTGGTGCATAAGGTGTCGTTTCAGTAAAGAAATCATCCGTTCCTTCTAAATCGCCATACACTTCATCAGTTGAAATATGGTGGAAACGAAATGCCGCTTTTTTATCTTCAGGTAATACTGACCAGAAATGACGTGCAGCTTCTAATAAGGTGTAAGTACCAACAATATTAGTTTCAATAAACGCTGCAGGCCCATCAATAGAGCGGTCAACATGGCTTTCCGCGGCTAAATGCATCACGATATCTGGTTGATATTGCGCAAATAAACTATCAAGTGTAGCGCGATCGCAAATATCAACCTGTTCAAACGCGTAACGTTCACTGTTTGCCACTGGGGCAAGTGACTCTAAATTTCCCGCATAAGTCAGTTTATCTACCACGACGACACTGTCATTGGTGTTATCAATAATATGTCTAACAACCGCGGAGCCGATAAAACCGGCGCCGCCTGTGACTAAAATACGTCTCAACGCCATACTCCTTTTGTATCGACAATCCATTTTTGGGTAACTTGGCTACCAGGTATCGCTTTAAACTGTTGATGGTCGACTAACATTAAAACAATATCCGCCTCTTTTAATGCCTGCTCTGTAGAGACTAATTCAGTGATACCTTTTAATTTTGTCGGTAATTCATGAATATTTGGCTCTACGGCAAATGTTTTCCCACTATGCCAGTTAGCAACTTGTTGGGTGATATTCATTGCTGGACTTTCACGTAAATCGTCAATATTAGGTTTAAAGGCTAAACCAAAGCAGGCAATTTTGATCTCGTTAGCACGTTTACCGGTTTCAGTTAAACAATCCGCCACAGCGGCTTTAACTTGATCGATAACCCATACAGGTTTGCCATCATTGACCAAACGGGCAGTATGAATTAAGCGTGATTGTTTAGGATTTTGAGACACGATAAACCAAGGATCAACGGCAATACAGTGTCCACCGACACCAGGACCCGGCTGTAAAATATTCACGCGAGGATGACGATTAGCCAAACTGATTAGCTCCCACACATTAATATCTTGGTCGGCACAAATCAGGGATAACTCATTAGCAAATGCAATATTCACGTCACGGAAGCTATTTTCTGTTAGCTTACACATTTCTGCAGTACGGGCATTAGTGATAACACATTCACCTTCAAGAAAAATCTTGTATAACTCGCTGGCACGCTCTGATGATTTACGGTTCATGCCCCCCACAACACGATCATTGCGGATAAGTTCAACCATCACTTGTCCTGGTAATACACGCTCAGGGCAATAAGCGATATCAATATCGGCATTTTCACCTTGTTGATGTGGGAAAGTTAAATCCTCACGAGCCTGCGCAAGCCACTGTGACATTTGTTCTGTTGTTCCAACGGGTGAGGTTGATTCTAAAATAATCAAATCACCTTTCTTAAGTACAGGTGCTATTGAACGCGCAGCGGCTTCAACATAAGCCAGATCGGGTTCATGTTCGCCTTTAAAGGGGGTTGGAACTGCAATAAGGTAAGCGTCTGCGGGTTGTGGTGTGGTATAGGCTTTTAAATGCCCTTCTTCAACGGCTTGTTTTACCACTTTATCCAGATCAGGTTCAACGATGTGAATTTGACCTTTATTAATGGTATCAACAGCGTGTTGGTTAACATCCACACCAATAACACTTTTTTTACGAGAGGCAAAAGCTGCCGCTGTTGGTAATCCAATGTAGCCGAGGCCGATAACAGAAATAGTTTCAAAACTCATAATGTCACCTGATTATTTTTCAATGCTTCAAGAATACGTTGGCAGGCATGACCATCACCATAAGGATTTGTTGCTTTACTCATTTGGTGATATGCGTTTTCGTCTGTCAATAAAGAGGTTACTTCGCTAACAATACGTTTAGTATCTGTACCTACTAAACGCACAGAACCGGCTTCAACTGCTTCAGGGCGCTCTGTTGTATCGCGCATAACAAGAACAGGTTTACCTAATGAAGGCGCCTCTTCTTGAATACCACCTGAATCAGTTAAAATAAGGTAAGCGTGGTTCATTAAATAAACAAAAGGCAGATAATCTTGCGGTTGAATTAATTTAATATTATTAATTCCATGCAGAATACGCTTTACGGGTTCACTTACATTAGGATTCAAGTGAACAGGATAGACAACTTCAACATTGGGGTGAGCCAATGCAATCTCTGCTAATGCTTGGCAAATGCGCTCAAAACCACCCCCAAAGCTTTCTCTGCGATGTCCCGTAACTAAGATCATCTTTCTTTCTGGCTGAATAAAGGGATATTGCACAGCAAGTTCATCGAGCAGGGTTTGATTTCCCATCACTCGCTCGCTAACCCAAAATAGCGCATCAATAACGGTATTGCCGGTAACAAAAATATTTTTATCCGCAACCGCTTCTCGCACCAGATTTAACTTTGCAGTTTCAGTGGGAGCAAAATGGTACATCGCCAAATGGCCGGCAATTGTCCGATTCGCTTCTTCTGGCCAAGGAGAATAGAGATTACCGGTACGTAATCCCGCTTCAACATGACCGACGGGGATTTGTTGATAAAAAGCAGCAAGGCTTGCCGCCATGGTGGTGGTTGTATCACCATGTACTAACACAACATCAGGTTGAAATGACGCTAGAACAGGTTTTAAACCTTCTAAAATGCGACAGGTTATATCTGTTAAATCTTGTCCTGGTTTCATAATATTGAGATCATAATCTGGTTTGATCTCGAAAAGATTTAATACCTGATCAAGCATTTCTCGATGTTGGGCCGTAACACAAACTTTCGCCTCAAACGAATCATCATTTGCTAAAGCGTGCACTAAAGGTGCCATTTTGATCGCTTCAGGGCGTGTGCCAAAAACAGTCAACACTTTCACAGTGGCTCTCTTTTTTTCTTTGTTATATTGCTTATTTTTGGGAAAGCAATATGCCCTTATTCTCAGGGGCATCAGGTGAAAATACACCTGATGTCTCGTTATTATTAAAATGATAAAAAGGTAATAATGATTATTTTTTTAATGAACTACGTCTGACTAATGCCACACCCGCGCCCACTAAAACACCAATAGCGCCCCAAAGCACCATCATAAAGGCACGGCGAGGACTATCTCGTTTCACAGGATCTTCAGGTGTACGTAAGAAACGGTAAGTTTGGAAGTTATCTTGTAATTTAGCACCTACCGCGAGGGTGGATAACATTGCCGTATTTTGATCATAATCACTATCAAAATCTGGTCCTGTTGCCATTAATGTTTCTAACTGTGATTGCAATAAAGGCACGCCGAGTAGAAACAGCTTCGAATCCGGTAATTCATCTATCGCAATCGAGGTCTGTTTTTGAGAAATACCTTGTTTCTCAGCAACTTTAATCGATTGTTTGAGTAAATTAATTTGTCGTTGATAAGCAGCTTGAGCGGCCATTTCTTGGCGTTTCACTAAGGCTTTCATCGATTGTGTTCGAGTTGCCCATGCGGCAATCACTTCTTCATTTAGATGCTCTGCGGCACGTTTATTCGCAAAAGCGATATATTCATTGAGCAGTTGACTCGAATCGTTGGCCGTTTCAGCAATGAGTTTCAATTGATCATTAACCAATTTCTTCTCATCAGCCGGTGTAAATTGAATATTATTGATGAGCTCATCTAATAATGCCGCGTCTGCTTGCGCATCATTTTCTTTACGTTGTTTGTAATAATCCGTTTGCAGCCAAAACTCACGTCGTGTATCAAAAGCTGAAATCTGTGTTACAAACTCTTGATAAGCTTCATCAGGGATACTTAACTGAGAAACAGTCACAGACGGATTAATTTGCGTATCAAGATTACGTAAGAACTGAGACTGAGAATAATAACTACCTAAATTATTCACAGTAGGTCTCTCTGTCATCGCAATAGCGCTCCATTTAGGTTGCATCAAGTAAGATGCCCCTAATGCAATCAGCGCAAAAAGCAGCGCGAACCCTATTATCCAGCGTTTTCCTGACCATAGTGCACAACAAAGACCTCGAATATCGAGTTCATTATCGGGTGAAAACCCCTGTCGGGAGACGTTATTTTCCGAGTTCATCACGTTAAAAGACCTCTGCTTATTTAATGCTTAAGTTGTGTCGCTTTACGTAGGCGACGTTTATATCGTTTAATAAAACGAGCGACTCGCCACGCGCGTTTAATGCAATAACCGTACATAACAAAAGCAAGCAAAAACAATGCCAACATTACCCATTCTGGTACAAAAGATAAGTTTTCACCAATAATACCAATAGCGGCCAACACCGCGGCTGCAAGCGTGATCAAAACAAAAGCTTGGCGAGGGGTAAAACCTGCTCGCATAATTAAATGGTGGATATGTTGACGGTCTGGTGAAAAAGGACTCATTCCTTTACGTAAACGGCGGTACATAATTGCCACCATATCCATAAGAGGAATAGCAATGATCCATAATGCAGTAACCGCATTGATTGGATGAGGATCAACTTGAGTAGAGGAAATTAATAGCCAAATAATAGTAAAGCCTATTAGCGTACTTCCCGCATCGCCCATAAAGACTTTAAATTTTTTACCACAAACACCAAGGTTTAACATGATATAAGGTAAAATCGCGGCAATAAATGAGAAGCACCAAAACGCAAGTGCAGAGCTTCCACTTTGGTAAAGTAAAATACCCAGCGCACCAAACGAAACGCAAGAAAGACCGCCTAATAAACCATCAATACCATCCACCATATTAAAGGCATTGATTGCAGCCCAAACAGCAAATAGCGTGACGATATAACCAAAAGGCCCTAAATGCATATCCCAAGGCCCAAAAGCATGACCAAGTGATTCAAGTTTTAAACCACCGAATACCATCATAGCAATACCCACTAACGCTTGGATAGTTGCCCTGATTTTGACACTGATATCATAACGATCATCAAGCGCACCGATAAAAACAAGTATCCCCGCACAAATCAAATACAGCTCTTTGTGAGGAATGTAGATATCTGAAACATAAAAAGCGAAAACAATACCAAAATAGACTGAAATCCCACCTACAAGGGGGATCAACCCATGATGTCGTTTACGATAGTTAGGTTTATCTACGAGTCCAATCTTCTTTGCCACCTTACGAGCTACAAATAGGAAAGCGAAAGAAAATAGGAACACGTAAAAAACATTTGTGCTCATTTTTAGTATATCCACAGTACTGTTCTCTATAATAAATATAGCTGGTTATTTACCCATCCATGTGTTTTTTATTCTTTCTCCAGCTTGTACCACGACGAGTTTACTCAGTAACCCACCACCCTTTATCAATAATAAATTTTCCTTAACTATTTTTATTGATGTTATCGCTATTTTTATTAAAACTATAAATATGCAATATACATACCAAATTATCATTTTGCGATGATAATAAAAGACCTAAGTCCAATGTAAAAAAAACGCCACTGACTTGTGGCGTTTTTATCATATCGTTAATTACACAAAGTAAATGAGTTTAACAACCTCTAAATTGGTGTGATATCACTTATTTTTCTATCATCAACACAATTTTTTCTTTTTTTGTTGTCTCTCTCAATTTTGTAATAACACTTTATGAGCGTTTCATAAAGTCGAAGAATTCTTCATTTGTTTTTGTCATCGCTAATTTATTAATGAGGAATTCCATTGCATCAATCTCACCCATTGGATGGATAATTTTACGCAGGATCCACATTTTTTGTAACTCATCTTGCGATGTCAGTAATTCTTCTTTACGTGTTCCTGAACGGTTGTAATCAATTGCTGGGAATACTCGTTTTTCTGCAATCTTACGCGACAGGTGTAATTCCATATTACCTGTACCTTTAAACTCTTCGTAGATAACTTCATCCATCTTAGAGCCAGTATCAACCAATGCAGTCGCAATAATGGTTAAACTACCACCTTCTTCTACATTACGAGCAGCCCCGAAGAAACGTTTTGGACGATGTAGCGCGTTCGCATCCACACCACCGGTTAATACTTTTCCTGAAGAAGGTACTACGGTGTTATAAGCACGGGCTAAACGAGTAATAGAGTCTAATAAAATGATAACGTCTTTTTTATGTTCTACTAAACGCTTGGCTTTCTCAATAACCATTTCCGCTACTTGCACATGACGAGATGCTGGCTCATCAAAGGTAGAGGCAATAACTTCACCTTTAACTAAACGTTGCATCTCTGTGACTTCTTCAGGACGTTCATCAATAAGAAGTACCATTAATACGCAATCAGGATAGTTATGAGCAATGTTGGCCGCAATATTTTGTAGCAACATTGTTTTACCCGCTTTTGGTGGGGCAACGATTAAACCACGTTGTCCACGACCAATAGGTGCAGCCAAGTCGAGTACACGGGCAGTTAAATCTTCGGTAGAACCATTACCACGTTCCATACGTAAGCGGTTATTAGCATGTAATGGTGTTAAGTTTTCAAAGAGGATTTTACTGCGGGCGTTTTCTGGTTTGTCAAAGTTAACTTCATTCACTTTAAGGAGGGCAAAATAGCGTTCACCTTCTTTAGGTGGGCGAATTTTCCCTGCTATGGTATCACCAGTGCGAAGGTTAAAACGACGGATTTGACTTGGAGAAACATAGATATCATCTGGGCCAGCAAGGTAGGAACTGTCTGAGGAACGTAGGAAGCCAAAGCCATCCTGTAGTATTTCCAGCACTCCATCACCGAAAATATCTTCTCCACTTTTGGCATGTTGCTTCAAGATAGAGAAAATGATGTCTTGTTTTCTCATTCGAGCTAGGTTCTCTAGCCCCATATTTTCGCCAAGTGCTATCAGTTCTGATACCGGCGTATTTTTTAATTCGGTAAGATTCATAATGGTGGGTTCTTAATAACTCGGGGTAACTCTCGAACTATGAACGTGAATAGTATAACAGCGAATCGCTGTCAGTTTCGTCATGTGTAAAATTACAGATTACTACTTTATAACATCAGTATAAACATCGTGATAATGTTAGAAAGCATGTTAATGCTATATAGACCAGTCACAACACTGTCCCCAGAAAGTGACATCCATTGCCGTAACAAGATGATTGTACTTTCAGTTATGGGTTAGGAACATATATAGAAAAATTATATTCCTTGAATACTATAGATTATTCTAAGACAACCGGACTGGTTAGATGAATTCAGATTACTTATAGTTTATTCAAATACAATATTCAAATAGTTTATATCAAAGCTCTAACAATCTGAACCTGATATTTAATATCTCAGACTTATTAACCATGTCATATCATATGACCAATAAAATCCGCTATATTATGTAAGTAAGTGGCGCTAACTTATCATGCTTCGAAGCGGACGTCTAGCGGTCAGTAACAGAAATACCAACAAGATCTAAACGTCCTTCGTTATTTTGGTGCTTTAAATCAAATTAGATGTTTTCGTCTAAGAACTCTTTTAATTGAGTCTTTGACAATGCACCAACTTTAGTCGCAGCAACTGCACCATTTTTGAATAAAATCAGTGTAGGGATACCACGAATACCGTATTTTGGTGCTGTCGCAGGGTTTTCATCGATATTTAGCTTCGCAACTGTTAATTTACCCGCGTATTCTGTTGCAACTTCATCTAGAATAGGAGCAATCATTTTACATGGGCCGCACCATTCAGCCCAGAAATCAACGAGCACGGGGCCGGTTGCTTGTAATACATCAACATCGAATGTGTTGTCAGATAAGTGAAGGATTTTATCGCTCATTGTTCTACTCCAAAGAATAATATTGACCGTACCAGTGTAACATTAAATAACAAAAGACTATCAGCATTTCAGCGGATATCCTTTTGTAATGCAACCTATAACTGATATTCTATTACATTATGAGCAAAACATATTTGACAGAAAAGAAGTTTTCCGACTTCGCCTTGCATCCAAAAGTGATAGAAGCCCTTGAGAAAAAAGGGTTCTCTAATTGTACACAAATTCAGGCATTGACGTTACCTATCACTGTGAAAGGTCATGACATTGCTGGGCAAGCCCAAACAGGAACAGGAAAAACGTTGGCGTTTTTAACCTCGACGTTTCATTATCTTTTAACTCACCCTGCAAAAGAAGGGCATGAAAAGAATCAACCTCGTGCACTGATTATGGCGCCAACGCGCGAATTAGCTGTGCAAATTTATACAGATGCACAACCTTTAGCACAAAGCACTGGTATTAAAATGGGTCTAGCCTATGGTGGAGATGGCTATGACGAACAACTTAAAGTATTAAATAACGGTGTAGATATCGTTATCGGTACCACGGGCCGTTTAATTGACTATGTAAAACAAGGTCACATTAATCTTAACGCTATTCAAGTTGTCGTACTTGATGAAGCAGACAGAATGTACGATCTGGGCTTTATTAAAGATATTCGCTGGTTATTCCGTCGCATGCCAAATGCCGCAGAGCGTATGAATATGCTCTTTTCCGCCACACTCTCATATCGTGTTAGAGAGTTAGCTTTCGAGCAGATGAATAACCCTGAATATGTAGAAGTTGAACCTGAACAAAAAACTGGGTTTAGCATAAAAGAAGAGCTGTTCTATCCTTCTAATGAAGAAAAAATGCGTCTTCTGCAAACCTTAATTGAAGAAGAGTGGCCAGAGCGCTGTATTATTTTTGCTAACACCAAACATCGTTGTGATGATATTTGGGCGCATCTTGCCGCAGATGGACACCGCGTAGGTCTATTAACAGGTGACGTGCCACAGAAAAAACGTCTGCGTATCCTAGAAGATTTTACCCAAGGTAATATTGATATTCTTGTGGCAACCGATGTTGCAGCTCGTGGTCTTCATATACCTTCTGTAACACATGTCTTTAACTATGATTTACCTGATGACTGTGAAGATTATGTACACCGTATAGGTAGAACTGGACGTGCGGGTAAAAGTGGTAACTCTATTAGCTTAGCCTGTGAAGAATACGCGTTGAATTTACCGGCGATTGAGACCTATATTCAACATGCTATTCCTGTTAGTAAATATAACAGTGATGCATTATTAACTGATTTACCTGAGCCAAAACGTCGTCATCGTCCTCGTCAAGGTCAGCCTCGTCGTAATAATTCGGCACCTCGTAGAGGAAATAATACTCAACGTAATAACCGTAATAAACGCCCGAGTCACTCATAAATTATGCTGAAATCCTCATCACTTTATGCTGCTATCGATTTAGGCTCTAACAGCTTTCATATGTTAGTCGTTCGTGAAATCGCGGGATCTATCCAAGTATTATCTCGCGTTAAACGTAAAGTCAGACTTGCTGCTGGCCTAAATAAAGAAAACGAGCTGTCAGAGCAGGCTATGGAGCGTGGTTGGCAATGCTTGCGACTGTTTTCTGAATATCTCAGAGATATTCCCGCAGAACAAATCCGAGTCGTTGCAACTGCGACCTTACGTATTGCTAAAAATGCAGATATTTTCGTCGCTAAAGCGTCTGAAATATTAGGCAATACGGTTCATGTTATCAGTGGTGAGGAAGAAGCACGCCTTATCTATCGTGGTGTTGCCCATACAACGGGTGGTGCAGAACAGCGCTTGGTGGTAGATATTGGTGGCGGTAGCACAGAATTAGTCACCGGTACGGGGGCTAAAACAACACAGCTAATGAGTTTGAGCATGGGTTGTGTAACATGGCTAGAGCGCTATTTTAGCGATCGCTCATTAACAGAAGAAAACTTTGCTCAAGCACAACAGGCAGCAAAAGCTATCCTTGCACCTGTGGCAGAAAAACTTATCCAACAAGGTTGGCAAGTTTGTGTGGGGGCATCGGGCACCGTTCAAGCATTACAAGAGATCATGATTGCTCAAGGAATGGATGAATTAATTACCTTACCTAAATTAGAGCGACTGAAACAAAAAGCCATTGAGTGTGGCAAGCTTGAAGAGTTAGAAATCGAAGGCCTTACTTTCGAAAGAGCGCTTGTTTTCCCTAGCGGATTAGCCATTCTGATCGCTATTTTTGAAACCCTGCATATTGAAAATATGATCTTAGCCGGTGGTGCACTACGTGAAGGCTTAGTCTACGGTATGTTGCATTTACCTATTGAGCAAGATATTCGTCAACGTACTTTGCGTAATATTCAGCGCCGTTTCCAAATTGATATTGAGCAAGCCCATCGTGTTCAACAATTAGCAGAGCATTTTTTCATTCAAGTCAGTAAAAGTTGGCAATTAGATAATCGCTGTCGAGAGCTACTTTCCAGCGCTTGTGCCTTACATGAAATCGGCTTAAGTGTTGATTTTCGCCAAGCGCCTTCACATGCCAGTTATTTAGTTTCTCACCTTGATTTACCTGGTTATACACCCGCGCAACGACGTTTAATCGCCTCATTTTTAAGAAATCAGAAGGGGATTATCGATCTCGCACCTTTGAATCAGCAAAATGCGCTACCGATAAATCAAGCATACCGCTTGGTACGTTTACTTCGCCTAGCAATTATTTTTGCCAGTCGTCGTCGTGATGATACTTTACCTGCACTGCGTTTACGTACTGAAGATGAAAAATTAATCATTACCTTGCCACATCAATGGATCGCTGAACATCCTTTACGTGCGGAAAATCTTCATGAAGAGATACAGTTACAAAGCTACGTCCATTGGCCATTAATGCTTGAAGAGCAAAATAACTCACGCATAGGTTAAAACGTCTAACCTGATTCAAAATAATCCCTTACTTATCATGCAAGTAAGGGATTTTATTTTTTACTGACAGACAGCTAAGGTTTATGTCTCGCCAACATCGCTTTAAGCCCAGCGACCCCTTTTTGCCCTTTTTCTTGCTTTTCTTGAGCACTTAACACTTTCTTTTTATTGGTATCCCAATGGAGATCGTCTTGAGGCAATTCATATAGAAAACGACTGGGCTCTGGACGAATTAATTCACCGTATTGACGTCGCTCTTTACATAATGTGAAAGTTAATGTCTTTTGTGCTCGAGTAATACCGACATAAGCTAAACGCCGCTCTTCTTCAACGTTATCTTCATCGATACTACTTTGATGAGGCAAGATCCCCTCTTCCATGCCAACCAGAAAAACATGTGGAAATTCCAGTCCTTTTGAGGCGTGAAGTGTCATTAATTGCACTTGATCTAACTCTTCATCGGTTTCGCCACGCTCCATCATATCGCGCAGAGTAAAACGGTTGACCACTTGAGAGAGCGTCATGGGTTCATGTAGCTCATCCCCCTCAAGCATTTCACTCATCCAAGAAAAAAGCTGGTTAATATTTTTCATTCTCATTTCAGCCGCTTTCGCGCTACTAGAGGTTTCATATAACCAACTTTCATAATCCATTTCATGAAGCAAATCACGTACAGCGAGCAAAGGCTCACGCTCTGATTGTTGTACAATTCGCGCCATCCACTGTGAAAAAGCCTGTAATGCACTTAAACCTCGCCCTGTTAACGTTTGGCTTAATCCCAAGTCAAAACAGGCATTAAATAAGCTTTTATCACGGACTTTAGCCCACTCCCCCAACTTTTGGATAGTCATCGGGCCTATTTCACGACGAGGCTTATTGACGATACGTAAGAATGCAGCATCATCATCCGGATTAGTGATCACTCTTAAGTAAGCCAAAATATCCTTGATCTCTTCACGGGAAAAAAACGAGGTTTCACCCGAAATGCGATAAGGAATGCGATTTTGCATCAAATACTTTTCAAAAATACGCGACTGGTGATTACCTCGATAGAGTATTGCGTAATCTTTATAATTAGTTTTATTAATAAAATGATGGGCAATCAGTTCCCCCGCTACACGCTCAGCTTCATGCTCTTCATTATTAGCGGTTAATACTCGTAGCTCATCCCCATAACCTAATTCTGAAAACAGCCGTTTTTCAAATACATGGGGATTATTTTCAATTAAAATATTAGCTGATTTTAAAATACGCCCTGATGAGCGATAGTTTTGTTCCAGTTTGATCACATTTAGCTGTGGGAAATCTTTTTGCAATAGCACCAGATTTTGGGGACGCGCACCACGCCATGAATAAATAGACTGATCATCATCCCCCACCACAGTGAAACGGGCTCTTTCACCCACTAACCATTTCACCAACTCATATTGGCTTGTATTGGTATCTTGATATTCATCCACCAGCAGATAACGAATACGCTGTTGCCAGCGCGCCCTTACTTCTTCATTAGTACGTAATAGCAAGGTAGGCTTACTGATTAAGTCATCAAAATCCAATATATTACAGCTTAGTAAATGTTGCTCATAACGTCGAAAGCACTCGGCAAAAGTATGATCTTGCTGCGATTGTGCTCTACCAATCACTTGCTCAGGTGTGAGCATGTCATTTTTCCAGTTAGAGATTTGACTCTTTAACTGTGATAGCAAATCTTTATCTTCTTCTAATAAATCTACCGTTAATTCTTTTAATAATGCGGATTGGTCTTGATCATCAAACAAAGAAAAGTTGGATTTTATGCCTAATGCTTTGTATTCTCGCTTAATAATCTCCAATCCTAATGTATGGAAGGTCGAGATCATTAATCCTTTCGCCTCTTGTTTTCCCAATGTTTGAGCAACACGCTCTTTCATTTCACGCGCCGCTTTATTGGTAAAAGTCACCGCAGCAATCTGCTTAGCAGAATAACGGCATTGACGAATAAGATAAGCAATTTTATTGGTTATCACTCGTGTTTTACCCGAGCCGGCTCCCGCCAAGACCAGACAAGGACCTGACACATATTCAACTGCTTTTTGCTGACCGGGATTTAATCGCATACTTTTTCCAAACTTCATTAACCAAGAATATCACGGGGGAGTCATTGTAGCAGAAAGCGCATAGGAAAATGGTTCAGTTTTTTGAGCTTTATTTCTCTAGTTAAAGGAAGTTTAACCTTGTTTAATAAAGTTTTACTTTGTATAATATTCAAACAAATATGGAGGTGTATATTATGAGTATAAAAAGCGAATTAATAGCCACTAAAGTTGATATAGAGCTCAAAGAGGCTTTTGTTGCAATAGCTCGAAATAAACACAGACCAGCCTCTCAAATCTTAAGAGATCTCATTCGAGTTTATGTGGAAAGTAATCAAACACAACCAAATGAAAAAACATTAAACACTTTTGCAAAAACAGATAAAGGTGATGATGTTTTTTATGCTGAAGATGCCCATGATTTATTCAAAAAATTGGATATCTAAATGCGAAAAGTGAGTTATTCAGGACAATTTAAAAAAGACTTAAAACTCGCAGAAAAGCGAGGAAAGGATATTAATAAACTAAAAGAGATTATATTACTATTAGTGCAAGGAAAACGACTACCTGCTCAATTGAAAGATCATCCATTAACAGGAAAATGGAAGCCTCGTCGAGATCTTCATATCGAACCTGATTGGCTACTTATTTATAAAATAGACAATGATACTGTTCATTTTGACAGAACTGGCTCACATTCTGATTTATTTAAATAAAAACCACATATCAAATTGATAGATATGTGGTTTTATCTTTTTAAAATATATTTAGCACTTATTTTTCTAAACTATCTATTTCAAGATATTGACATCCTCCACGCCCTAAAGGACGTGGATCCCTACTGCGTTCAGACTGATGTCTGAATC